>CAYVVK010000009.1:18306-27923 GCA_964454855.1 uncultured Phaeodactylibacter sp.
TTTGGGCGTAGAGCTCATCGATGTCGTGGATCGGGAAATGCCCTTCTTCGGTAGCCCGGCAGGCAATCTGCTCAATGATGCCGTTGCTGTCAAAATCCTGAACGAACACCGTGAGCCCATCCCTGAAAAAGTGGTTCTGCCCCAGGTTGCCCAACACGAAATCCGGGTCGCCATCCTCATCTAAGTCCGCCTGCGCTATACAATTCCACAAACCTTCTGTTCCTTCAAGAGTTATTTTCTGCTCCGGGTTGGTGAACGCCCCTTCCACATTGAGGATCAGGGTAAGCGGCATGTACTGTCCGGCCAGTAAAATATCTACCCAGCCATCGTTGTTGACATCTGCCGCTTCCACGGCTGTGATCATCCCCAGTTCGTATCCCGGGCTGTTCTTGTAGGGCAAAAACCGGTTATTTCCCTGGTTTTGTAAAATGAGGCAGCTGCCGGGCAAGCCATAGCGGTTGGTTTTCATGGCTTCCCCCAGTACGATATCCGGCAGGCCGTCATTCGTGAGGTCGGCGATGGCGATGTCTCCGGTAGAAAGGGGGTGGGGAAAAGGCAGCCCTTCTCCGGCGGGCGCAAAGGCGCCGGCGCCGTCATTGAGGTAGAGGGCGTCGTGCAGTTCCGGGGCATAGATGGAAAAAGCTTTGCCGCCATGGGCTACGTACAGATCCAGGTCACCGTCCTGGTCGCTGTCGAAAAATTCAGCGGCGGTAACTTCAGACCGCCGGGTATCCGAAAAGAAGTATTGGGCCGTATGGCTGCCGTTCTCCGACAGGAAAAGGACTGATTCCTGATTTTTTCCGCCCCCTACGAATACATCTTCCTGGCCATCCCGGTTCACATCGGCCACAGCGATGGCCGGCCCCCGGCGTCCGGGCATAGACAGCAGCAGGCGCTCCTGGTCGAAAAGGTTTAGGCTGATCTCCTCATGGTTGAAGGAAAAAGCACCTTCCACAGGCTTCAGCACCGTGGCCTGTTCCGGCGGCAGCGGCAGCCTCACGTCCGCCCGGGCTTCTTCCTCATAGCTGATGGCGTAAGACTGGCCGGTGGGCAGCCGGGTGCGCAGGCTGGTTTCCCCGTTGGGCCAGATGACGATCAGGCTGTCTACTACTTCCCGTTCTCCCACACCAAAAAACAGGGGGCCTGCCGAGCAACTCTGGAATCCTTTTGCCGGATAGTACTCGAACATGCTCCGCAGCGTATCCGCCACGATCAGCACCTTTGCCCCGATGGCCTGTACATTCGCATCCTTATACCGGAGGGCCACGCTAAGGCTGCGGGCAGCCGTCGCGTCCGCGTTGTTGCGGTAGAGGGAGGCCGGTTGGTCGATGTTATTCGTCACCAGGTCCAGGTCGCCGTCGTTATCCAGGTCGCCGTAGGCGCTGCCGTTGCTGAAGGTAGGAGCATCCAGGCCCCAGGCCAGAGACTGGTAGGAAAAGTTCAGTTGTCCCTCATTCCTGAAGATGGCGTTCCTTACCGGGCCGGAGGGCATGGCGTCGATCAGCTTTTTCAGGACCTCCTCCTCTTTATTGATCATGGCACTGATGCGAACATCATTGGCCATGTAATTGAGGTAGTCTTTGTCCAGCAGGTCAGACCGGATGCCGTTACTGATAAAGATATCCCGCAGGCCGTCATTATCATAATCCTGAATAAGCGCCGACCAGCTCCAGTCGGAGCTTTCCACCCCCGCCAGGCGGCCCAGCTCTACGAACTGCCTGCCGTCCAGGTTTTTGTGGAGCACATTGCGGGCGAATTGGTGGTGGTACCCCTTGGACACGGCCAACTGGTACTTGTCCCAGTTTTCGTAGGCCGTTTTGGTTTTCCTGCGATCTGCGGCACGGGGCAGCATCTCCGTGACAAAGATCTCGGGCAGCAGGTCGTTGTCCAGGTCAGAGGCATCGGCGCCCATGGAGCCCATGGACAAAGAGAAGAAACTGCTGTCGGCCCTTTCCGTAAAGGTGCCATCCTGATTATTGAGATACAGGTAATCCTTCTCAAAAAAATCGTTGGACAGGAAAATATCCGGCCAGCCGTCCCAGTTGAAATCGGCCAGGGTGATGCCCAGGCCATATCCGATGCTGCTGGAGTAGATACCGGCCTGGCGGGTGACGTCCACGAATCGGCCGTCGCGGTTTTCCAGCAGCTTATTACCTTCCGGGTCAGGTATATCGCGCAGGCCTTCCTGCATATCGAAGCCGCCTACGGAACGCAGGGAATTATTCAGCAGGTAGCAGTCGAGGTCACCGTCGAGGTCATAATCAAAAAAAGCGGATTGAATGGAAAGGCCGGTGATGTCCAGGCCGTAGGCCCCGGACTGTTCCACGAAAGTGAGGTTTCCCTGATTGATGAAAAGTTCGTTGTGGCGGTTTTCTCCTTCCGGCTTTCCTGCTTTGCAGACGTAGATGTCCAGCCAGCCATCGCCATTGATGTCCACGAAGTTGACCCCCGAAGACCAGACGCCGGCGCAGGCCAGCCCGGCCTGTTCTGTAATATCTTCAAACTGGAAATCACCTTTATTGAGATAGAGCTTATTGGGAACCAGGTTACCGGAAAAATAAATATCCGGCAGGCCGTCGTTATTGATATCGCCCAGGGCTACGCCGCCGCCATTGTAGAAATTGCGGTAGGTGTAGGGGTTGTAATCTTCGGTGTAATGGAGATCATTGGAGAAGTGTACTCCGGACTGCCCGGGATCGAGGGCCGTAAAAAGTGGTGTAGCCTCCTCGGCGCATCCACTTAAGCAGATTGCCAGCAGGCCGCAGCTGTAAAGCCATACCAGGGCCAATGAGCGCCCGGGCCGCCTGAAGCCTCCTTCCCGTTCCTTCGCTGCTGCTGATCGGCCTGCCTTGGCCAGGAAATATTTTCTCATGCCTCTCTTTAAGCCTTGAACTTAGCTTTTTGAATGATACCGTAAAAGATAACAATACATTTACCTTTTTCCCAGCATAAATGAAAGTAGTTCATTTTTTTCTGCCCATCCATTAAACAAGCATCCCGAATTTTCCAACGAGGGAAAATTCGGGATTGCTATTATTTAAGGGCGTACAAAAAATTAGTACCCAGGGTTCTGCGTCAGGCCGGTACCGGCATTGATCTGCTCCTGCGGAATGGGGAAGACATTTCTGAAGGGCTCGGAAGCCGGCTTCTCCCACCAGGGGTCATTGTATTTGCCGAAGCGGATGAGGTCAGTGCGGCGGGAAGTTTCCTGGAACATTTCACGGCCTCTTTCGGCCAGGAATTCCTCCTCGGTCAGGTTGCCGTTGTATTCGCTCACGCCGGCGCGGACGCGCAGTACGTTCACATCGGGCTCTGCATCGGTCCAGTTACCGCTCTGGCGGGCTCTGGCTTCAGCGCGGATCAGGTACATCTCACCGAGGCGGACGATGGGGAAGTCATTGTCCATGTCGGCGCGGCCCAGTATCTTAAAGCTGAACTTAGACGGGCGGGCACCCGCTTCTCTCAGGGAGTTAGGGGCCAGTTCGTTGATCTCAGGCGTATAGTTCAACTGGATGTTGTCGTCATCAGAAGCAAAATCCAGCACTGCGGAGCCGCTGAAGTCCAGCTGCGGGCCTACGACGAAGTTGTTTTCCTTACGCTTGTCCCCATCTTCATAAGAGTTGTAGAACTCTTCCAGGGTAGCGTAGCCGTTCCAGGGCTGCTGGTCCAGGTTCCAGGTAAACTGGCTGGAATAGTGGAGGTTCATCTGCGAGAAGTTCATGCCCGGGCCTGTCACTTCATCGTACAGTACCGAGAAGATGTGCTCGGGATTGCCTTCGTTATTGGGTGCGAATACCGCGGCGTAGCCTTCCAGTTCGTTGGGATCGGCTTCGACCTTAGGCCTTTTACCCAGGTTGATCACCTTGCAGCCTTCCCCGCAGAGCTGGTAAGTGCCGCTGTCAATGATGTAAGAAGCGGCGATCTCCGCCTTATCGTACATCGGAGTACCGGTGTACACCTCTGCGTTCAGGTACAGTTTGGCCAGGATACCCAGTGCACCGTAGCGGTTCATGATGTAGGCGCTGCCGCCATCCGCCAGCAGGCTGCCGTTCAGGTCCATAGACTCGCTGACCTCAGCAATACCCAGTGCATCCAGCAGCTCGGTTTCGACAAAGTCGAATACATCCTGCCGGGAAGCCTGGGGAGGATCGGGATTCTCCTGCGTAACGATCTTTACGCGGCCGTAAAGATCCAGCAGGCGCATGTAGAAATAGGCGCGCAGCGCGCGGGCCTGAGCGTTTTCTTCCGGGCTCAGGGTGGCGCCGCCTAATTTGTCGTTGACGGTGGAAATGGCATTGTAGGTGCCTGTCCAGGTATTATTCACGAAATCGTGTGTAGGCGTATAGGTATGCTGGTGCAACTGTATCAGGATACCTCCGTCAAACCAGTCGCCGCCTTTTGCGCCGATGACCATTTCGTCCGTAGTGATCTCCTGAACGGAGTAGTAGCTGCTGTGGTTGGCTGTTCCGGCATTTCTCAGTTCGGCGTAAGCAGCGGTCAACTCACCACTGGCGTCGCCTCCTCCGCCGGTATCGATACCGTCAACACTAATGTCTTTGGTAATATCGCCCACCAGATCCTCTTCCAGGTCGGTGCAGGCCGCCAAAGAGAAGGCCAGGCAAGAAAATATGATATATCTTAAAAACTTATCCATTGCTAAATACTTTTAGTCTGATTTAAAAATCAAGTTTTACTCCAAAGGTGATGACCCGCGATGCAAAATAGCTGTAGCGGCGGTCAATACCAGGGCTAAGCACATCCGGGGTGGAGAAGTTGATGTCTCCTCCGTTATCTACCGCACCATAGTCAACGAGGGACGGTTCGGGGTCTGTGCCTGTGTAGTTGGTAATGACGAAGAGGTTCTGGCCGGTCAAGGAAACGGTCAGGCCACGAATAGAACTGTCACCGGCGAAGTTGAAGCTACGGGAGATCGTCAGGTTATCCAGCTTGAAGAAGTCCGCTTTCTCCACATACAGGGAGCTGAACTGAGCGGAAGTCAGCTCGGGAATGCGCAGTTCCGTATTGACGAAGTTGTAGGAAGACTGGGTACCGATCACCGGCTCATAGAAAGCCCGGAAGGTGTTCACCAGGCTGTGGCCGACGGCGCCGCGGAAGAAAGCGTTGACAGACCAGTTGCCGATAGACAGTTGGTTGGTCCAGCCGAATTCCAGGTCGGGAATACCGTTACCCAAAACTTCAAAATCCGCATTTTCATCCAGCGCATTATCCTGAGCAGCGACGATAGTACCGTCACCGTTCACGTCCACGAAGGTAGGCGCGCCTTCGGCGTTCACACCGTCGAATACCGGGCCCCAGATCTGGCCGATCTCTTCGCCTTCCGCTACGCGGATCATGAGCGTACCGTTCTGGCCGGGAGCACCCAGGTTGGCGCGTACTTCCCGAGGAATGACGTATTCTTCCAGCGTGGTTTTGTAGGTGCTGAGCACCAGGCCGGTATTCCAGTTCACTGTGTTGTTTCTTACCGCATCGTAGCCCAGCGTCAGTTCGGCGCCCTGGGTATTGAGCTGCCCGGCGTTTTCGAAGCGCCGGTCTACCCCGAAGACGGCCACGTCAACCGTTCTCTCCAGAATGAAGTCGGAGATGTCGCGGTTGTACAGGTCGAGGGTAGCCGTAAAGCGGTCCATGGTGAGTTCGAAACCCAGGTTGAGCTCGGATTTCTCTTCCCACTTCAGGTCGGGGTTAGCCGCGCGGATCAGTTCAGTAGACACACTGCCGTCAGCGCCATTTACGATCTGGCGGATGGGCTGAGATAGTCCATTGGGCCCGGGCAGCGCACCGGTCACCCCGTAGCCAAGCCTTACCTTAAGCTGATCCACCTTATTGATGGCCAGGTAGTTGTTGAGGTCAACACCGACACCCAGGGCCGGGAATAACCCCCAGCGGTTTTCTTCCCCCAGTTTGGAGGAGCCCTCCTGGCGCACCGAAGCGTTCAGGAAGATGGCGTTGGCGAGGGTGAAGTTGGCTCTGGCGAAGAAGGCGATGATCCGCTCATCCGGCGAAGCATTGCTGTTGGCCTGAATGAAGCCGGCATTCTGCAGGTCCTGAGAAGCTTCGATGATGTTGCCGAAATTCTGTGAATTGTCGGGGAAGTCACCGATCTGCAGGTAATTATCTTCGAAATTGTTCTGCTGATAAGAGTAACCGGCCGTAACGGTCAGGTCATTGCCTCCGCCGAAGCTGTTCAGATAGGTGCCATAGGCTTCGTAGAGCTGGAAGCTGGCGTTCTGGTTGTAGAAATCGGCGCGGCCCTTACGCGTCGGGCTGGTGGCATTTCCCCGGAACAAAGAGGTCGTGGGGTAATACTGGCGGTTATCAATCGTCGTGTTCTGCTGAGCAACCCGTCCTGTGATCTGCAGGTTGTCCGTAATCTGATATTGCAGGCGGCCGCCGTAGGTGACCTCGTTACGCCTGCCGTTATTGCGGTTCTGTTGAATGACGGAAACCGGGTTGAAGCTGTCGAACAGGCCAAGGGTCTCGAAGAAACCGCCGTACTGCTCGCTCGCAAAGGAGAACGGAGCATCCTCCCCGAGGACCGGAGCGGTGGGGTTGTACAAGACCGCATATCGCAGGCCCTCCCGGAAGCCGAACTCAGAGGTGCGGTTCGTGAAAGAAGAATTGAAATCCAGGGTCAGGCGGTCATTGAACGCTTTGGTGGAGAAATTCAGGCGGCCGTTGAACTGCTGGAAACCGGTATTCTTCAGAATGCCGTCCACGTTACGATAGTTTCCGGAAACGCGGAAACTGGTATTGCCGAAACCACCGGAGGCGGCCAGGCTGTGTACATTGTTGAGGCCCGTCTGCGTGACCTCATCCGTCCAGTCAGTCTCCGACCCCAGGTCGGTGCCGCCGGTAGCGAGAAACTCATCCCTGCTCATGACGGGTACGCTGTTGAAGGCGCTAGAGGCCCCCAACTGGCCGTTGTAGGTAAACTGCACCCCGCCGGCGCCCTTGGCCCCGGAGCGGGTCGTTACCAGGATAACCCCGGAAGAACCGCGGGAGCCGTAGATGGCGGCCGCAGAACCGTCCTTCAGCACACTGATGCTTTCGATGTCGTTGGGGTCCACGTTGTCGAGGGATGCGCCGATGATGCCATCGACCACTACCAGAGGCTCGGTGTTGGCGCCCACCGTCGAGATACCCCGCAGGCGGATCGTCCGGCTCTGATTATTGGGGTCGCCACCGCGGTTGTACACCTGCAGGCCTGCCACTTTGCCCTGTAACAGTTGAGCAGGGTCGGTAATAGGGCCCTGGTTGAAATCTTCGGCATTAACAGAGGTAACGGAAGAGGTGATCTCCTTTTCCTTTTGAGAACCATAGCCTACGACGACGACCTCGTCCAGCACCTGCCCGGCGGACAGGGCCACGTCAATGGTAGTCTGGGCACCGATATCCACCCGCTGGCCGGAGTATCCCGTGTAAGAGAACTCCAGGGTAGTGGCCTCTTCCGGAACGTCCAGGGAATAGAGGCCATTGAAGTCGGTGATCGTACCAACACTGGTCCCAACAACCAGCACGTTCGCACCGATCAGCGGCTCTCCGGACTCGGCGTCCGTCACGGTTCCCGTGATGGTGCGTTGCGCATAGGCAAAATTGCTCAAAGCGAGCACTGCCAGCAACAACAGCAGTTTAGTCACATAGTCGACTTTAAGTTTCATACATTACTTAGGTTTAATTAGGAAAATTTACGTCTGGTGAATTTTCAATAATGCCGAAAATTACTTCCGGCACCTTTTTCTTTTAAAGTCGCTTGGGATTATTATTTTAACTTCCTCCTTACTGACTAGGCTGAGTATCAAGGCTTTTTGAAGGAAGAACATGAATTTGTGTTCATTTGACACTAACTAATCCATAAAAGTCATAAAATAGTCTGAAAAAACCAAAAATCGGTGAATAGATTTTTTTAATCCGGCGGAAACCAAATTATATTAGGATTGGCTCGGAAACAATTCTACTTTCAAACGTTATAAGAACAGGTTTCGCTGCCTGAGGCAGCCGAATAAATCACCACAGACCATATGAAGCGATCCCTTGCCGCCTTTATACTCTTCTACTTACTTTGCCAACCCGCATTGTTACAAGGCCAGGACCTGGAGATCAGCCGTGGCCTGAAGCGCATTGACATCCCCTTTGAATATGTCAACGGCTTTATCCTGGTGCGCCTGACTTTCAACGGGGTATTTCCCCTACGCTTCATTTTTGACACCGGAGCGGAGCACACCATACTTTCCAAACGGGAGATCACCGACCTGCTGAATATAGACTACCAACGCCGGTTCACCATCATCGGCGCTGACATGAGCACCGAGCTGTACGCCTACCTCGCTCAGGGCATACAGCTGCAGGTGGGCAGCATCACAGCCAAGAACCGGTCCATACTGGTACTGGAAGAAGACTATTTTCACTTCGAGGAGTATGCGGGCATCAATGTGCAGGGAATACTGGGTTCGGATTTCTTCCGCCGCTTCATTGTCAAGATCAACTACAGCCGCAACACCATTTCTCTGTACGACCCGCAGTACTTCGACCCCCCAGGTAGAAAATACACGGCCATTCCCGTGGATATTTCGCGCAATAAGCCCTATCTCAGCGCCGATGTTTTCTTTCAGAAAGACACCAGCCTGCAGCTCCGCCTGCTCATCGACTCCGGAGCCAGCCTGGCCCTGCTGCTGCACACGGATACGCACCCCAGCATGAAACTTCCCGAGCGGGTGATCCCCACCAACCTGGGCATGGGCCTGGGCGGCTACATCAAGGGATATCTGGGCCGGGTGCAGCGCCTGAAGGCCGGCCCCTTCGATTTCAGCGAGGTCATCACTCAGTTCCAGGAAGTTTCCCTGGAAGTGGATACCTCCTTCTCCCGCCGCCGGAACGGCATCATCGGCAACGATATCCTCCGCCGTTTCACCATTATTATAGACTACATCCACGAACGCATCTACCTGGAGCCCAACCGCGATTACGACGAACAATTCAAATACGACCGCTCCGGCCTGCTGCTGGCCGCCGCCGGCGTCAACCTCAACGAATTCCTCATCTACGGCGTAGTGCCCGGCAGCCCCGCCGAAGAAGCCGGCCTGAAACCCGGCGACGAGCTGGTCAACATCAATTTCATGCCGGCCAGCCTGCTCTCCCTGGAGAGCATTAACCAGCGCCTGAAAAAAAGAGAGGGAAAAAAGATCCGTTTGAAAATAAAGCGCGGAGAGGAGAAACTGGTGAAGACGCTCCGGTTGAGGAAGTTGATTTAGAGGTTGGGACGTCGGGACGTTTCTCTTTCCCGCATTTGCCATTCCTGCGCCTCCTGCTTAACTTACGCCTCAATCAACACCGTTCTGCAATGGGATTTCCCTTTTACCGCCAGCTCGACCAGATGGACTGCGGCCCTGCCTGCCTGCGGATGATCGCTGCGCACTACGGGCAGCACTACTCTCTGCCCTATCTGCGCGAACGGGCCTACCTCGACCGCGAGGGGGTCTCGCTGCGGGGCATTGCCGAGGCGGCCGAACAGATAGGAATGAATACCGTGGCGGCCAAGCTTCCCCTGGAAGGCCGCGGCCCGGATGAACCGGGCCTGCGGCAGGCGCCTCTGCCCTGCATCC
>CAYVVK010000010.1:0-26206 GCA_964454855.1 uncultured Phaeodactylibacter sp.
CCATACCGTACCGGGGCGGGTTTCGCCATGCTCAACAATCTGCCCGAGACGCCTGAGAATAAAGCACCTGGGGCTCTGCTATCGGGGCAGTTTGATTAAACTAATATTGTTCATTCCATCTTATACAGCTCCTTCCCCGCCGCCTCAAACTTATCGCCCGGCACCCAATAGGGCCGCTGCTCCCAGTTGCCGATCAGCTCAGCAGCGCGGAGGTAGGATTTCCAGTATTTGTGGATGTAATCCAGGTCTACGGTATCGAATTCATCGTTGGGCTGGTGGTAGTATTTGGAGATCCGCTCGTCGAAGGCGGCCATGGCCATTTTGAAGTTGACGGCCGGCACGCCCTTGGCGGCAAAGCTCACCTGGTCGGAGCGTTCGTAGTAATTTTGGTTGGGGATGCGGTCGCCCATAACACCCAGGCCTACCTCCTCGGCGGCCTGGTAGACGAGTTCGTCGATATTGGTGCGGTTGGTGTCCAGCAGGGTGATGGAGTCTGTGCCGGTATAGCCGGAATTGTCGATGTTGAAGGCAAATACCGTTTCCTCAAGCGGGATCTTAGGGTCATTGACGTAGTACTGGCTGCCCAGCAGGCCCTTCTCCTCCCCGGTAAGTGCAACGATGATGATGGAGCGTTTAGGCGGATACTTCCCAAAGTATTTGGCGGCATTGATCAGGCCGGTGGTGCCGATGCCGTTATCGCGGGTGCCGTTGTAGATGGAATCCTGGCCCTCATTGGCCTGCACCCCCACATGATCGTAATGGGCGCACATCACGAGGTGTTCTTTTTTCAGTTCGGGATCGGTGCCTTCCACTTTGCCGATGATATTGTAGGCTTCTATTACCTCCTTCCGGATACCATCGATCTCGATGGATACGGCTGCATCCGCTTTTTCTCTCAATTGCTGAACTAAAACGTTGGCCGAATCGCGCACCCAGACATGTGGAAATCCCTCTTCCTCTTCGATCTCTCCTACCGACATTCCTTCACGGTTAAGAAAATTCAGGATCAGCTGCCAGGGAATGCGCTGGCCGGGGCCGAAGACCTGGATCAGCCCGAGGGCGCCGGCTTCCTCGATCAATTTCACCTGATCCTGGCTTCTGGCCGAACCTCTCACGTCGCGAAGCACCGTTACTACTACCCTGCCTTTCAGATCGGCAGACTCGTAATCCTGCAGGTCTGCCAGGTAAACCAGAGGAGCTTTTATCACTCCGTTGACGCCGCTGACCATAACCATGTCCACTCCGCCATTAAATTCCTGCTCCAGCATGGACACCCTAGCCTTACTTGGCGGTTTAACGGTATGCAGGGGCACGCGCTGCAGATAATCGCCTTCTGTGTCTCCCAGCGGGATCAGGCCCGACCGCCGGAACTGCTCGGCAATGTAGCGGCCGGCGATGAGCAGCTCGGGCGTACCTGTATCGCGCCCTCTCAGTTCATCGGCCGTCAGGAAGCGGAGGTGGGATTCAGCCTCGAGCGGGTTGAGGGCCTGGTTGATGCGCTCGATCTGAGCGTTGGAGTAATTAGCCTTAAACAGGCAGGTAGCCAGAACAAGCAGGAGGAAGAGATTTACCTTCATGAAGTAAAGAGTTTGTGTTATTTTTTGCAAAATACGATAAATGGAACAAAGCGAGGAAGGATGATAGTTAAGGGGCACTAATCACGCAACGCTATATAGGGATAAGGCTGAGGGGAATTTCAGATCAGCAACATAAGGATAGTGACTGGACTTTTGCTGGTTTATAAAAAGAAAACGGAAGAGTTCGTAAGGATCTGGATTGGAAAAAAAGCCGGGGGCAGGCCGAATGCAGCCAGCCCCCGAACAGGATCTACTCTTTACGCTTCAGGTTCATAGCCCCTTCGCTGTTTCCTTCCGCTCTGGCCGGGCAGGGGTCCTCAACCATGGTTGCGGTTGCGGAGTTGCCGTCAATCTTCATGGCATAAATTGTGATCAATGCCCGCCCTGAGACAAGCTTTTGTTTCAGCACTAGCCGGATTTTATACCCAATTTAACGGAAGCCTTTACCAGCTGGGGGTTTCCATCAGCGGCCCTGACATTCAGCAAGAGGCCATCCGCAGTGGGGTTGCTGGCCAGCACGACATCGTCCTTCAACTGCAAAGTGAATTCACCGTACTTGTCATAAGGCGCCTGTGTGGTGTAGATGCGGTTGCAGAAATCTTTATCGAAGTAAAACTGCGTGTTCAGCTGTTCGTTGGCGCCCAGAAAGATCTTAGCATGGATATGCGGCGCCCGCCCTTCGTACCAGCCGGGGAATATGGTAGTGAACCTTACCCAGCCGTTTTCGTCGGTACGTTGCAGCCCCCGCAGGAACTGATCTTTGTTGACGGGGGCGATGTGCATTTCTCCGTTTTGGGTTTCCCCATGCCTGGCCGCAAACAGGAAGGTTTCCCATACATCCCGGAAGATCTCTTCCGGGTAGCCGCTGTACAGGCCCTCCGCATCGCAGTGCCAGACTTCCACGACTGCCCCCTCGACCGGCGTACAGTCCGGATAGCTGACTACCTGGAATTCCAGTTCGAAGGGCAACCCTTCCCGCCCATCTCTGATATCCCGCCGTTCCGGCGAAGGGAAATAGACCGGCCCTTCCACCTGTTGGGAGGTGAGCACGCAGAGCTCGTCTTCAGCGGTGGGGGCGGCATTCAGCAGGCTGGTGTCGAAGTCGCCGTCGAAGATCAGTTTTCTGATGATCAGCCTTCTGAATATCCAGGCGCCCAGCAGGCCGGCGCCCAGGGTGCCCAATGAGCTGAAAAGGAATTTTCTTCTGTTTGGTTTTTTCATGAGGAGGCCAGTTTTTTGTGCGCGCTGCACTGTCATATAATGAGTACTGGCCCAAAATGCGGGTAATTGGCTGGAAGTGCCTGCACATATTTTTCAAATGTTAGCACATATATTTCAGTGCGGGTAATTTCACCACATTCCGTTGCGAGATCTCGCAGATCCACGAGATCTTGTGAATGCCCGCCCCTATCTAATACTACTTTGTCACTTTAACACGGAGGCCGCAGTTTATGAGCTGGACAACTGCTTGCCAGCATTTGTCCAGCGCTCTCTGCGCCCTAAGGAGTAAGATACCGCTCGGCCAGGATTGGAACATCGAACCGCTGAGGGCCTGCCTGCCAGGCAAAACCTGTTTTGGCAGGCAGGCACAAAGCGACACAAAGACAACGATCGCCTTTGCGGTTCACTTTCTAAAGTGACAAAGTAGTACTAAAAAGGTGGACAGAACAATGTGGCCAGGCGGGTTTCGCTTTGCTCAACAATCTCTCCGGAACGCCTGAGAATAAAGCGTTTCAGGCTCTGCTTTCGAAGCGGTATGAGTAAACTAAATCTGTCCACCTACTTATATACATCCGGATAGAGAACCCGCTCTTTTTGTGAATGAAGTGGGGGTGGTAGACGAATTCCAAAATCAGGGGATCGGGCGCCGACTCGTGCAGCAGCTGTGCGACTACGGAAAAACCAGACTGGGGTGCAAAGAGGCCTGGGTGGCCACCGAACGTTCGAACATCGCCGCCCAAAAGGCCTATCTGGCCGCCGGTGGGGTAGAGGATAAAGAACCGATCGTACTTTTTCTTTTCGAATTGGGTAATAACGAAAAATAAGCGCTTTTATTCCCTTTCCTCCTTCAAAGCCTTCAACACCGCCAGCAGCAACTCCCCGCTCATCCGTGTCTTGTAGTCCGGGTTGATGTACTCGAAGACGATCTCCCCTTTGGTGTTCAACACAAAAACCGAAGGAACGGGTAGAAAGCCTGTGTTTTGGCCGCCCGACCAGTCCGCCAGCCTTTTGCCGTAACGCTCCGGCGCCTGGAAAGCGATACCTACGGCTCTGGCCAGTTTACCGTCAGCATCAGAAAACAACCGGTAACCAACTTCCTCCTTACCGGCCATTTCCTGCAGGTTCTCCACTTTATCCGGGCTAACGGCCATGATCTGGTAGCCCAGTTCCAGTACTTCTGCCTCGCGCTGCCCAATCGCGGAAAGGTGGCGGGTGCAATAAGGACACCAGCCGCCGCGGTAGAAGATGAGCACGGTGGGTTTTTCTTTGATCACTTCATGAAAACCTATCGTTCCGCCGTCAAGGCTGGTGACTTCCAGATTGGGAAAGGATTCCCCGATCAGCAGAGGGGAAATGTCCTCTGCCTTTTTAGGTAACTGGGCGTTCAGGCTGTTGGCGAAAACCAGAATGAATATGGAAATGGGAAAAAATCGTTGAATCATGGTATTGGCTTTGTATTTTCGGACAAAGTATCGCAACGTCTGATAAAAGCGGTAAGTTTTTCCGGAAACTCTTTTTAAAAGTCGGGACCAGGATATTTTAGGAGACTTGACAAGTTTGCCGGAAGCCATCCTTGGGGAAAACTTGTCAAGCCTATTTTAAAAAAAAGCATCATGAAGCCACTCTCCCTTGTTCTGTTTGCCATTCTCCTGTTCGCTCAATGCTCTTCCAAAACAAGCCGGGCGGAAGATCAAACAGGCTCCACTACTTCTGACACCATTCTAACCGTCACCGGCCCCATCCCGGCCGACAGCCTGGGCCTCACGCTCATCCACGAACACGTCTTCCTCGACTGGAGCGGCGCCGACAGCATCCGCCCGCAGGACTGGGATGAGGAAGCCGCCTTTCAGGCCATACTCCCCTATCTGCTGGAGATGAAACAGTACGGCGTAAACTCCTTCCTCGAATGTACCCCCGCCTATCTGGGCCGAAACCCCAGCCTGCTGCATCGCCTGTCGGTGGAAAGCGGCCTGCAGATCCTCACCAATACCGGCTTTTATGGCGCGCGGCAGAACCGCTATATCCCAGCATTCGCCTTTGACGCTTCTGCCGGGGAACTGGCCGATATCTGGGTGAAAGAATACGAGCAGGGGATAGAGGACGAGGATATCGATATCCGCATCCGGCCGGGCTTCATCAAGATCAGCGTGGAGGCGGATTCCCAGTTGTCTGACATGCACAGGAAACTGGTGCAGGCGGCGGCTATGACACACCTGCGCACCGGCTTGGCCATCGTATCGCACACGGGCATAGATACTACGGCTGCCCTGCAACTGGCGGTACTAGAAGAAGCAGGTGTCGCCCCCGGCGCCTTTGTCTGGACCCACGCCCAGAACGGCACCGCTGAAGGACACGTACGGCTGGCCCGCCGGGGCGCGTGGATCTCCCTGGACGGACTGGGCTGGGTAACGCCCAAAAATGGCGACTCAACCGCCCTCTACCAATACGCCGGTTTTCTGAAAAACCTGAAATCGAACGGCCTGCTTCAGCGCACCTTGATTTCCCACGATGCAGGCTGGTATACACATGGCGAACCGGGAAGCGGGGATTACAAAGGCTATACGCCCATATTTACCTTGCTGAAGCCCCTGCTGCTGAAGGAGGGCTTTACAGAAGAGGACTTTCGGCAGCTGCTGGTGGAGAATCCCAAAGAGGCGTATGCCATCCGCGTAAGAAGCCGGCAAGAGGAATAGGCCGCTGAATACGGCAGGAAATAATTGTCCTGAAATTTTGTTATTTTAGGTGAAAATCGAGTGATCTATGAAGTCACCATTTCCCGGGATGGACCCCTGGCTGGAAGGCCATGTTTGGCCGGATGTGCATCACAGCCTGGCATTTATCTTTAAAGAGCAACTCGTATCTAAAGTGGTGCCCAAATATTTCGTGAGAGTGGAAACCTATACCGTTGAGGATACCGAACCTCAGGAAGAAGTTGGCATCATGTACCCCGACGTGGAAATACTTAAAAAGCAACCCGAACCTCCCCCGCAACCACCACCCCAAGGAAAAGAGGGTGTAGCTTTAATAACGCCATCCACCATGATCATTCCCCATCCGGTTATCGAAGTGAATATCCCGGTGGTAGAGATCAGAGACCGGGAAAACCAACGGCTTATCACCGCCATAGAGATCCTTTCGCCGGTGAACAAACGGGGAAAAGGGCTGGACAAGTATCGCGAAAAACGTCAGCTGCTGCATGAGGATGGCGTTCACCTGCTGGAAGTCGACCTGCTACGCCGCGGCCAGCGCCCCCTCAATTACCCTACTTTACCCCGCCAGGCTCATTATTTCGTCATGCTATCCAGGGGCGATCAGTATAAAACATCAGTCTGGGCCATGACGATCCGGGATAAACTGCCGGTAGTGCCTATCCCGCTGAAATCTCCCGACCCCGATGTCACGCTGGATATTAGTGCAGCCTTTCATGAGGTTTACAGCCGTAGCCGTTATGAGTTGTCCGTCCGCTATGAGGCAGAGCCTGCTCCCCCTGCTTTTTCGGAGGAGGACAGGGAGTGGTTGCAGGCAATATTGAAGGAAAAGAGGTTGCTCACATAGCCATCTCCTCCGCATACTCCTCCCGCTCCAGATCCTTCGGTTCCCTGAAGAAGATGGTGAACAGTATGGCAATGCCCAAAGCCAGGAAGCCCGGTATCAGCCAGATGGTTTTCCACAGGTGGCTGCCATCGCTGGCCGTATACATATCGACTACCCAGCCCGAGGTCCAGGAGCCGATCAGCATACCCACGCCGTAGGTGATCAGGGTGATGAAGCCCTGTGCGCTGGCCTGCAGGGACTTCGGCGCCGCATTGTCTACATAGATCTGGCCGGTGACGAAGAAAAAGTCGTAGCAGATGCCGTGCAGGATAATACCCAGATAGAGCATGGCCACCAGTTCTTCGTTATTACCGTAGGCGAAAAGGACATAGCGGGCCACCCAGGCCAGCATGCCGATGAGGATCATCTTCTTGACGCCCAGGCGGACGAAGAAGAAGGGCATCAGCAGCATGAAAATGATCTCCGAGGCCTGCCCCAGGGTCATCTTGCCGGCGGCATTCTCCATGCCCAGTTCATTCAGAAAGGGGTTGGTGAAGCTGTAGTAAAAGGCCAGCGGTATGGAAATCAGCAGCGAACTGATGATGAAGATGGCAAAGCTTCGGTTCTTCATCAGTTTCAGAGTATCCAGGCCAAGGAGATCGGATACCGAGATCTCTTTGCCCCGGTCTTTGGGAGGGGTACGGGGCAGGAAAAAGGCATAGACACCCAGCACCACCGACGCTCCGGCAGCGATCTTGAACGGTATATTGGACGCCTCGATATCCAGAAAGCCGATGAGCAGGCCGGCTACGATCCAGCCGATCGTACCCAGCACCCGGATGCGCGGAAATTCCTTCTCCGGATGCTCCATCTGGTAGAAGCTGATGGCGTTAGCCAGCGCCAAAGTAGGCATATAGAGGATGGAATAGGCCAGCAACACCCAGAAGAAGGCCACCGGGTCCATAATACCGGAAACGATCCACAGCAAAGCGCCGCCAACCAGGTGCAACACCGCCATCACTTTTTCGGAAGAGAAAAAACGGTCGGCAATTATCCCGATGACAAAAGGGGAAAGAATGGCGCCCCAGTTTACGGTGCTAAAGGCCGCCCCTACATTCAGCCCGTCAAAGCCGATGCTGAACAGATAGGTGCCCATGATCACATACCAGGCGCCCCAGATGAAAAACTCCAGGAACATCATGGTGGAGAGTTGGATTCTTGTTGTGGAGGTCATGTGTTAAGGTGTTGAGGTATTGATGTGTTGATGTGTTGATGTGTTTAAGTTCCAACGTTCCGACGTTCCGACGTTCCAACGTTCCAACGTTCCGACGTTCCAACGTTCCGACGTTCCAACGTTCCGACGTTCCGACGTTCCAACGTTCCGACGTTCCGACGTTCCGACGTTCCGACGTCAAAGATAAACCGTCTTGCCCGTCCTAACCGACTCATCCGCCGCCAGGACGATCCGCAGGCTGTTGATGGCGTCCTCCAGGTGCTGGCTAAGGTCTCGGCCGTTTTGAATGGCATCGAGGAAAAGGGCCTGTTCCAGCTCGCAGAGCTCCTGATGGCCGGGCTCATTGGCGGTGCTAACCCATTCGTCGGGGCGGGCGAAGCTGCCGTCTTTTTTGGTTTCACTGTAGTGCACCCGCAGCGAATTGGTGGCGGTATGGCTGTCGATGTCATCGGAAGCTTCCTCAGTAGGTTTATCGACGATGCTGACGCAGCCCTTCGGGCCCATCACATCTTTGACGAAAAAGGCCGTTTCGCTGATCATCGGGCCCCAGGCGGCTTCGTACCAGCCTACGGAATCATCGTCGAAACGCACCTGCAGCTGCCCGTAGTTGTACATGCCGGGGATCAGCTCATCGGAAAGGCGGGCGCCGATGGCGCTGACGGAAACGGGTTTGGCCTTTGTCATCAGGCACATGATGTCTACGTAGTGTACCCCACAATCTACGATGGGCGACATGGAGGCCATCAGTTTTTTGTGGGTTTCCCAGGTCTTGCCGTGGCTCTGCTGGTTGAGGTTCATGCGCATCACCAGCGGTTTGCCCAGGCCTTTTGCAATTTCGATGAATTTCTTCCAGGCGGGATGTACGCGCAGGATGTAGCCGATCACGATTTTTTTGCCTGTCCGCTGCACCATGCCTCTGATCTCCTCGCACTCCTCCACGGTATTGGCCAGCGGTTTTTCTACAAAGACATGTGCGCCGGCAGCCAGGGCTTTCTTGACGTATTCGGCATGCGTATCCGGGTAGGTGTTGATGGAAACGGCGTCGGGGCGGGTGGCCTCCAGGGCTTCTTCGTAACTTCCGAATTCCGGGTAGCCGCCCAGCTCTCGGGACAGAGCCTGCCGGCTCTCGGGGCCGCGGCTGACCAGGCCGGCGATCTCAAATTCTTTCATTTTGTGATAGGCTCTGGCGTGGGAGGCGCCCATATTGCCACAGCCGACGACAAGTACGCGGATAGGGGTGGGCATGTTGCTGTTGTTGGTTGCTCCCCAATATACTACTGCAAAAAGAAAAATAGGAACCATTAGAGGCCCAAACTAATAAAAACATGTTTTTAGAGGGTAAACAATTCCAGCTCCTCCACTTCTTAAAGTGCCGGCCTCGTGTAGCCAGGGGGAATACCATGAACTATGCAGCTTGCTGCGATCCAAATGTCATTTTCAGGTATGGGGCGCCCTATTAATAGCAAACTTTTGTCAATTCGTCGCTGCCTTATTCTTCTGTTCTTTTTTAATCTCCTCCAGCATGGCCCGGGCATTATCGCCCACCCAGCCGTCAGGGTCCATTTTGATGGCTTTGTTGTAGTACTCGATGGCCTTATCTATTTTACCGGCCTTCCAGTGGGCTTCGCCCAGGCTGTCCCAGGCGTTGGCGGATTCGGGGAAGAGCCGGGTGTTGAGGCCGAAGACAAAAAGGGCGGGTTCCATCTGGCCGTCGTTTATCAGCTTGTAGCCGGCCTGATTGAATTCATCCTCGAAGTCGTGATAGCGGTAGCGGGGGTCTTCCAGCATGCGCTTCGCTTCGGCTTCCAGTTCTTCCAGTTGCCCGGCCATGAACATGGCCTTGAGATGCTCCATGGGGTCGAGCACAAAGCCTTCGGCGGAGAAATTCAGGGCGGCCTCCAATACGGGGTCTTGGTTGGCACGGTACTCTTCAAAGCTCATATCCACAGCCAGGTGGGGCGTTGTCCAGTCGGCATTTTCCCACTGCGGTTTGTCCTGCCACCAGGCGAAGGAGAGATTTACAGGGATCTTGCTGTTAGGAAGCACTTCCTGCCGGGTATCTCCGTAGAAGTTGATGTTTTCGGCGGTGGGTTCGCCCACGAAGATGGCCTCGGTGTAGTTGTCCAGCTCATTGACGAGGTTCTGGCAGGCCGAAAAGGTGCGCCGGCCGATGATCACGAAGAAATTGCCCGGCTGGTTGATCTTTTCGCAGGCGATGACGCCGGTAACGATGGGCTTGTTCTTGTAGTTGTTGCCGCCGCCATTGAGGCGCACATCCAGGATCAATTTTTCCACCTCATTCGCTTCGATAAAATCGAACAGCCGTTCGTAAAAGGCGGGAATAGCTTCCTGCGGATCGTCCTGTATCTGGCTGTGGCGGACGTACACGGCCTTGTGTTCGGGCAGGTATTCGTAGTAGTAGATGCGGTTCATGTTTTTCAGGTAAAGAGGAGGGGTTGCCGTTTCCCGGAATCCCAGCCATTCGCCCTGCTCCTTGATCAGCCCGTAGCCACCGGGGAAGCCTTTCTCTTTGATGGGCTCAAAAGTTACCTCAAATGGGTTTCCCTCTTTTTGGAGCGTAAGCGTGACGGTTTCTTTCAAGCGCTTAGTGACGCCCTGGGCGTGCAGCACCTCGGGAGTGCCCAGCAGGTTGATGCCGTAAGCTTTAAAGAACTGCTCATTCTCTGCCGATACTACGGGCTGAATGGCGGCCAGTGCTTCTTCGATGGGCCTGCCTTCCACCTTCAGCACTTTGGCGCCCAGGGCCTGTTCGTAATCCTTGTGCACGCCCTGCACATATATGCCGTCGCTGAAGTGATACAGGTTAAGGGGCGCCTGATTGAAGTTAAAAGCTTCTCTTTCCCACCATCCGGATACATGGATGGCCGTATGCCCGTATTTGAACAAAGCCACCAGCCTCGCCAGGCCTACGATGATCTCATGCTCCTCCAGCTCTGGGATGGCCTCGTGCAGCTTTTGCACCTCGGCATCGAACTCCTCCTGGCTCACTTTCTTGAAGAGGAAATCATATTTCTCGTGCACGGTTTGCTGCAGGTGGCGCAGGTCGACGCGCCATTCTTCAGCAGACAGGCCGGGCTGGGCGTAAAGGAGGGTAGTAAACAGGCTGAAAAGGAGTAAGAGGCTGAAGTTTTTCATAGTTGGTGTGATTTCATTGTAAAGACTGAGCGTTCAGCGCAAAGTTGCACACTTTTCGGCAGAGCGGTTTGGTAATTCTTGCTAAAAGGGAGGTAAACTATAGAAAAAAGGCTTTAAATCAAGCGTACTTGATATTTAAAACTTAATTAAATTTAAAGGTATTTAGGAGGTTCCTCCGGTTCATAATTGGACCTCAATTTCATTTTTGACTCGAATCTTCTCATAAATTTCAATATCCTTTTCAGCTGCTTCAATACTCACAACGAGAGCATAAGGCACTTCAGCTTTCAGGTCTTTCTCCCACCCTTTATGACCAACAACGGCAATACCAAATTCAGCGGGTAATTGATTGGATTCTATATAGCACCAATCTTTTTGTAGTGTAGATTCGGAAAGATTGACTTCTTTTACACCTCCGCCACGCCTTGGTTTAATAATCCATGGAAAAGAATTTGTATCCTCTTCTTCTGGTTCATCAAGATCAATGTTTTTCAACATTCTGCTTTTAAATGCCTCTAATGACTCACCAGCCTTTGAAGGCTGCCAATGAAGCCAATTGGATAAATAAGATTTGGTTCTCCTTCTGGTCCTTCTGGGAATAGCTTTATAAGATAGTGTTACCTCAAGCCGGATCGAAAAACTGTCACCTGGCCGCCGTAATTCTTCAGGAATTTTCACTGAATATATATGAGCCTGAACTGGCCCAATGACATCCTCTCCAACTAGAGTAACCCTATGTTCTGAATTTCTAACAGCTACGTCAACGTCTGGGATACCATACCCAAGGTATCTCAATATTGAGAATAACTCATATTTACCATCATCAAACCATTCCGGCCACCTTGCCGATTGAACTAACAATGCTCTGTACAATAAAGTGGATGCGCCAGGAATTGCCTCTTGAATTTTTGCTAGAACGTGGGTAACTTTTGGGGTTGCAAAAGATGTACCTACCTTATCCCTCCCTACCGCAGGGCCTCCATCATACACAGAACGAACCAATTCAGGGCAGGTTTCTTTTAGCACACGGATATTTGGATGACCTAGTTTGTTTCGTATGTAGTCCCCTCCAAATTCAACGACATCTGGCTTTATCATTCCCCAAATTCCTGGTCCGATTCGTGAAAATGCTGAGGGCTCTCCATAATCCCCAAAAGATTCTATATCCTCATCTTCATATTTTTGAGAACAAACGGAACCAACCACGATTGCTTGTGCACTTTGAGCGGGATTAGCAATTCGGCATGATTTTTCAAACAGGTAATCTGGATAGCTTTTCCCCGAACGCAGATAATGTTCAACCCCTGGATTATTTTTATATCCTTGATCCATGTAAATATTCCCAGTAGAAATGACAAACATAATATCCTTTTCCCAGGATAGTTTATCAATCGTTGCTGCCCAAGCAGAAGTATGAACTAGACGACAAGGAACTGAAGCATTAATCGACATGTTAAATATCCTCGTCCCGCTACTATTAAACTCATTTACGATAGTCTGCATGAATTCCGGAGGATACAAAGAATCATCTAAGGAACAATTCCTATCGAGGACCCTGGCATTTTGTAACCAAAAAGGCATTTGGTAATCACCTGCTTTTGGAACAGATTGCGGAAACAATATTGCACTTGCTACCCTTGTTCCATGACCACCGTCCGTGACTAAATCTGCAACCCCTTCATCATTTGGGACAAAAGAGATTGACTTTTCTTTATCAATAGCAGGTTCTATAAGGCGGTGTTCTTCTTGTATCCCACTATCAATTATACATATTTTTGGGGCTTCAGAAGTTGGAGAAATAAGGTTTGGCTCGTAATCATCAGGTTCTACTTCTGCTCCAAATCTTGCCTCTTCAACTGACTCTGCTTCTTCAACTTCAAATAAGTAAGGATAATTAAAGACCAAATCTTTTAACCCTTTTCCTAATATCTTAATCTGACAACAGAAACTGTCTGTTAAGTCAATAAATGAGCTTTTTAGTTCTCCATTATACCCTTGCACAAACTTTAAAAGCTCTTCCTCTCTTTCCATCATCAAATCGTCTCTTTCTTCAGATTGTTTCGCCCTTCTAGCTTCCCAGCTTGCAATTTTTTTTTGATAATCTTCTTCACTTTCAGTTTTCCCCCTTGAAGGATAATCAGGGATTTTAATGTAACAGGCAATCCCAATATTTATAAGATATTCTTTCTCATCTTCAATTTTATCCCACTTTTCTTGAAGACTTTCAGAAAGGATTTGATCTACCCTCCATTGTTTACCTTCAACAATTTTCCATAGCTTGGCAGCTGTGTTCTTCGATTTACCTCTTTCCTGTATGAAATCTTCGATTTTGTTTGTTAAACTATTCAAGTCAATATCGGAGGAGGCTCCAATAATAAACCCTTCTTCTTCTTCTGAGATGACTTCAATTCCAAACACTCTTAAGCTATCTGGATCAAAGTCATCAGGATCAATTTGAAGAAACAACGGAACAGCATTTGGAATCCTGGGTAAGTCTTCAATTGTTCGATTATGATAAGTGGAAAGCCATTCCTTTTTGACAATAGAAAGCTGCTCAGAGAGTTTACCTCCATGAGCAGAACGATTATTGAGGTTTTTCTCAGTGCGTGGGTTTATAGTCCTTTTTCCTCCTTGTCTTGAATTATAATCTCCACTCAATTTTATTGGAAATCTCAAATGTTCAAACATCGCAAATTATTCAAGGTTGGTCCTAACTATCTCGTTATACGCGTCTTCAAGATGTTTGTTCCTCGTTATACCGTCATCAAATAAGACAGCTGATTTGGCCGCCTCCTCTGCTATTTTAACGACTAAGGCAGCTGAAAGACCCTTCATTTTCTTTGCGAAAAGAGGTATGCTGACGTCATTCCCTAGCTTTATTGCTGAAAATGACATTTTCAATAATTGGACTATTTCCTCTTCTCCTGGCTTCGGAAATTCGAGCACTTCATCAAATCTCCTAAATAAAGCCTTATCTAAAGAAGTTTCAAGGTTGGTTGTTGCAATAATAATTCCGGGAGAATCATAATCTTCAAGTAAACCTAGCAAAATGTTTACAATTCTCACCATTTCTCCCACTTCATTACCAGAATTTCTTGACCTAGCAATGAAGTCACACTCATCAAGTAAAAGCACACAAGGAAAGTCCCTCGTAAACTCAAATAATTTTTTCAAGTTCGCAGCAGATTCGCCAAGGAAAGAGGAAATGACTGCTTCAAATTGAACCTTAATGAAAGGTAAGCCTAAATCCCAAGCTATTCTTTCCGCTGCCATGCTTTTGCCACAACCTGGGGGGCCGTAAAAAAGTAGTTTCTGTTTCGGTTTTAAGCCAAAATTTGCCAACCTTTCTTTTGCAACATATTCTTTTTCAATTCTGAGGAGTCGCCCTTCAATTTCGGAAGGCAAAACCATGTGATGCCGAAGGTCTTTACGCTCTATTGGAACAGCAAAAGGAATCTGAGTCCTTTTACTTGTAGGAATATTCCCAAATACATCTTTCAACTCCCGATTAAGCAACTTGGAAGTTTTGAGGTTTTGGTTCAAAATCTTGTTAAGAGATTCCGCCAAACGAGTATGGCCTTTCTCCTTTTCTTCTTTAATAATGCGATTGGCTATCTTAACAAGATCATCTTCAGGTTCACCATCTATGGCTCTAAACAGGAGCTTTAACGTTTCCTGTTTCATGTTCTTTCATTTTTTTGCGTAAACAAAGAGTCGATTCATAAAAAAAACATGAACTTTCCTGCAAAATAACATCTTTTTGATAAAAGAACTAGATCCAACGGTCTTTTCAGAGTGAAATATTCCAATAGTACTTCTTTTTATCTAAAGTTTTTGTGTGAAGGATTTAAAATTTCCCTCTTCTTCAGTTAAATTTTAACCAATGCTAAAACTGATTGGTTATGATTGGTGAGCCCCTTAATTTACACGAATACTAGTAATGACTGGTTTACCTGTTTACCGATTATTTTTTTCCATATTCCGCAAGTCCGGGAACACCTTCCCCACCTTCCCAAGAATATACTCCCCGTAGGTGCCCTCAAACTCATGCACGCTCACCCCATCCCAGCGCTCGTGCTTGTCATCGGGGATCTCTACACGATCCAGATCCACAGGCTCGATGCGGGCATCAAAATTGGGGTCAAAGAAAAAGGGAAAGGACAGCCGGCCCCGCCCGGAAGTATTGCGCACCCGGTGCGGGTTGGAGCGGTAGTAGCCTTTCGTCATGCGGTCCAGCATATCGCCTATGTTACAAACGAAGGTGCCCCCGATGGGTGGCGCTTCTATCCACCGGCCCTGCGATTTCACCTGCAGGCCGCCGGCCTCATCCTGCTTGAGGATGGTCAGCACGCCGTAGTCGGTATGCTCGCCCACGCCCCAGGTATCGCCTTCGTATTCAGAAGCAGGATAATGGAAGATCCGGAATAAGGTGAGCGGATCGGAGGTGTAACGATCGGCAAAATAGGAAGCTTCCAGCCCCAGGCTGAGCGCCAGGCCTTCCATGAGCCGGTGGCCGAGCTCCGTCATGGCATCCAGGTATTCGAGCACGGTTTCGCGGAAGGCCGGCATGCTTTGAGGGAACAGGTTAGCCCCATGCATGGGCGCCTCTGCTCTCACTTTGGGGTGCTCGAGCCCCAGCTCGGCGCCGAAGTACAGGCCCTCTTTGATATCCGGCTTCCCGGAGGTCAGCTCCTCTCCTACCGGGAAATAACCTCGCCAGGCGCGCCCGCCCAGCGCCATGCGGATCTTCATTTTTTCTTCCCGGGGCAGGGCGAAGAACTGCCGGCTGAGGGCTTCCAGGCGCTGCTGCAACTCCCCGGACACTCCATGGCCGCTAATGTAGAAAAAACCGAAAGTGGTGCAGGCCTGCCGGATCTGTTCCGCTACCGCTTGTTTGTTTCCGCTGCCGCTTACCAAAGGATTGATATCGATAACGGGGAGGGATGGTTGATGGCTCATGTGTCATTGATTATTGGAAAAGAAACCCTAAGGCTTCAAATTCATCATCATTTGAATTTCCTGCGCAGTGATCTCGGGCGTACCGCCCGGCTTTGTCGCCACCAGCGCCCCTACCGCCCCGGCGAAGGCAAGGCATTCCAGGCGGCCCTCCCCTTTCAGGTATTTACTCAGGAAGGCCGCCAGGAAAGAATCGCCGCTGCCGATGGTGTCCTGCACCTTCACCGGAAAGCCCGGGTGTTCATGGTATCCGGACCCGTCCAGGCAGGCGGCGCCGTCTTTGCCTTTGGTCAGGACGAGCACATCGAGGGCGAACTTATCTCTGATGAAACCCATTTGTGTTTTTTCGTCCCCGCCGGCATTTTGCCAGCCGGCGATCAGGTCCAGCTCTTCATCGTTCATTTTTACAATATCTGTCTTGGCCAGCAGCGACTCGATCAGGGGCTGGGAGTAGAAAGGCGCCCGCAGGTTGACGTCCAGGACGCGGACAGGAGCTACCTCCAGGTATTCGAACAGTGTCCGCTTGTTCCGCTCCGTCCGGCAGGCGAGGCTGCCGAAAACCAGAGCATCGGCCGACCGGACAATATCCTTTGTCCTGTCGTCCGTCCGGATATAGTCCCAGGCGACGGGGCTGACGATCTCGTAGGAGGGGGAACCGCCCTTATCCAGGATCACGTTTACGGTGCCCGTTGGGAAGGTGGAGCCGGTCTGGATCAGGCTGGTGGGTACGCCCTTATCTTCCAGGAACCGGATCAGTTCCTTCCCGAGATCGTCATCCCCTACGCTGCTGATCATCTTTGACCGCATTCCAAACTGGTTGGCGTGGAAAGCGACGTTCATCGGTGCTCCGCCGGCAATCCGCTTATCTGGAAGCACATCCCAGAGGACTTCTCCAAAGCAAATAATGGTAGGGGTTGACATCTGTCTGTGTTTTTTTTTGGTGTTGCGGTTTTACGGTATTCCGGTGTAACGGCCATAACACCACAACACCGCAATACCTTTCAGCTATCTGCCCCTCACGGCTATCAACTGTTTCTCCAGTTCTTCCAGCGGCACCCCTTTCGTTTCAGGCATCATGCGCCAGACGAAGATCAGCTGCAGCACCATCATTAAGGCGAAGAAGGCGAATACCGGCGCCGCCCCGATCGTAGTAAAAAGGAAGGGTATGGAAGAGGGTATGGCCGCTGCCAGCACCCAGTGCACGGAGCTGCCGAAGGCCTGCCCCTTGGCCCGCAGGTGGTTGGGAAATATTTCCGAAATGAACACCCAGATGACCGTACCCTGCCCGATGGCGTGGGAAGCGATGAAAAGAAACAGAAAGACCGGCACGGCCATGCCCTTGATGCCCATCACGAAGGAGAGCGCCACCAGCGAAAGGGATATGATGTAGCCCACCGAACCGATATACATCAGCTGCCGGCGCCCGAACCGGTCGATCATCGACAGGCCCACCAGGGTGAAAACGAGGTTGGCCACTCCAATGCCTACGCTGCTCAGCAGGGCCGAGCTCTTTTCCAGGCCGGCCAATTCAAAGATCCGGGGAGCATAGTACAGAAAGGCGTTAATACCCGAAAACTGGTTGAAAAACGCGATCAGGAACGCCAGCATCAGAGGAAATCTGTATTTCGGGCTGAAGATCGTCTGCCCGGTATCAGACAATTTGTGGTCGGCGATGAGTGCCTCTATCGTCGAGTCTGTATCCATATTGGGGTCGATCAGGCGCAACGTTTTGGCCGCCCCCTCCCGGTCGCCCTTTTTGACGAGCAGCCAGCGCGGGCTCTTCGGCACCGTAAGCACCATCAGTGTGTAAATGAAGGCGGGGAATGCTTCCACACCGATCATCCAGCGCCAGGCGTTCTCGCCGATGTTGCTCAGCAGGTAGTTGGAAAGGAAAGCGACGAGTATGCCGAAAACGATATTGAACTGGTACAAAGCCACGAGCTTCCCCCGGTCCTTCGCCGGCGCGATCTCCGAGACATAGGCCGGCGCCGCCACCGTGGAGGCTCCGACCCCCAGGCCGCCCAGAAAGCGGAAAAAGGCGAACACATAGGGATCGCCGGCAAGGGCCGACCCTACCGCAGAGACGAAGTAAAATACCCCGATCCAGAAAAGAGTGGTTTTGCGCCCCAGCCTGTCGGTGGGAAAGCCTCCGAAAATGGCCCCGAGCACAGTGCCCCAGAGGGCAGAAGCCATGACCACGAAGCCGTGGAACATTTCTCCTTTTTGCCACAGTTCCTGCAAAGACAGGTCGGCCCCGGAAATGACAACCGTGTCAAAGCCGAAAAGAAAACCGGCTAAAGCGACGGTGATGGACCAGAATAAGATCTTGCGGTGGTTCATTACTTTTCGTTTTGTGTGCTTTAAAACTACACCAGCTGAGACGGAAATCACAGACTTTGGAGCACTATTCTACTGTGCTCATGGAGCACTTACCTGAAAACCGCCCTTTTTAAGGGATAAACTCTGGCCGATATGATCTTTGTTTCTCCTCCGCTGGAAAACAACTTCACATCAGTGAAATCCTCTGATGGGAAAAAGACATCCGTCATCACCACTTCCCCTTCGTCGGCAAATATTTCACAGGAAGCTACATCAAAAAAGAGGTGCAGGCGAAGCGTGTTGTCCGTACTTGAACGTGGAGCGGTGTGGGGTTTCACCGCAAATTTTTCGGAAAACCCGGTTTTACCGGCTTTTGTCCGGTCACTGTAAAACAGATCTTTGCCGCTGTCAAAACCAGCCCGGTACTCCTCCCCTTTCGGGTTGGAAAGGGCTATACCGAAGTCTGTTTCAGCCCCTTCCGGCAGCTCCACTTCCAGCAGAACTTCCATCTGAGAGGGGGAAAACCCAATCTTACTGCCCAGGCCCAGTTCGCTTTCTATGGTTTGGCCCTCCAGTGAAAAAGCCTCCCCGCGCAGGCTTTCCAGCTCTCTGGCGGGTTGGGAAAACAGGCGCAGGCCGGCATCAGTTCTTTTCAGGGCCAGCTCCCTTGGCAAGGTCATGGCGCTGCGCCAGGCTTCGGTAGGCACTACATTGGCGTAGTCCCAGTTTGACATCCAGCCCATGAAGATGCGCCGCCCATCCGAGTCTGGTATATCCGACCAGGTCACGCCGGCGTAATTGTCGCGGCCGTGATCGAGCCAGACGGCCTGCTCGCCGCTCACCTGCGCGGCAAAAGAGGGATCCAGCGTGAAGGTTTTCCCGTCGAAATCACCGACAAAATACTGGGTGGCTGACCCTCCATTCGGGCCGCCGGGGTTGATGCTCAACAGCATCACCCACTTCGTTTCTCCGGTATTTCCCACCTGAATGGGAAACAGGTCGGGGCATTCCCACACGCCGCCGTGCGAGCCCCATTCCCGGCCGAAGTCGCTGAGGTGCGTCCAGTTGATCAGGTTGGGTGACCCCCACAGTTTTATGTGGTTTTGAGCAGCGAACACCATGATCCACTGCTGAGAGTCCTCATGCCAGATGACCTTGGGGTCCCGGAAATCCCGGATCTTTTCCGTATTGGGGATCACCGGATTGCCATTGTACTTCATCCAGCTGCGGCCCCGGTCGTTGCTGTAGGCAATACTCTGGTACTGAAAATCCTGGCGGCCGGCGCGCTCCAGTTCCGGTTTATGATGGGTAAAAATGGCAATGGTCGGCGGTTGCCCGTTCTCTCCCAGGCCGCTGGTATTGTTCCAGTCCACCACGGCGCTGCCGGAAAAGATGTATCCCAGCGAATCCGGATAGAGGGCGATGGGCAGGTGCTCCCAGTTAATGAGGTCCCGGCTCACCGCGTGCCCCCAGTGCATGGGGCCCCAGACGTTGCTGTCGGGGTAGTGTTGATAGAAGAGGTGATACTCGCCCTCGTAGTAAACCATGCCGTTTGGGTCGTTCATCCACATTTTTTCGGGGGAGAAGTGGAATTGGGGGCGGTGGGGTTCTGTATAATAAGTGGCGTTCATGGCGGCGCCAATGTTTTCTATGTTTTTCTGACAGCCAAACAAAAATGGCAGGAAAAATAAAACACCGAATATCAGGTTTTTCATTTTGACACTTATCATTCCTTAATTATTTTAGAAGTAAAGACTCCATACTTATTTTCCAGCTGAAGGATATATAATCCTGCTTCGAAGTTTTGAAGGCCGATTTTCTCAACGCCCTCCGGATAAAAAGCGAGAAGGCGCCCCTGGATATCAAAGATCCTGATTTTGTTAGCCACCTCTGATTCCAGATACAGAAAGCCGGTTGTCGGATTTGGAAAGATCGTTATTTGTCGTTGTTCGGGCAATTCAATGATACTGGTGTACAGCCCGCCCGGAAGATCAGCCGGAGGACAGGAAATATCACTGAATGTATTCTCCTTATTATCTAATGGATAGCCATTAAACTCCTCGAGTATGGCGTCTCCTCCTTCCACTACTATATCAATTAAATCACTTGCCTCAGAGGGATACACTCTGGAAGAGAAAACCACGAGATTATCCACAAATACCTCAAGCGTGGAGTGGTCCAAAAATATCCTGACCTTGACATCCCCGGCCGGATTAAAGGTGTAATCCTGGTATCTTAGATCTTCTGCCGAAGGGTAAGGAGAAGATTGGGTGCGATCCAAGCCGATTCGATTATTCCCCCTGTCGAGGATCACACTTGTCTTTTCCGAACTATTCGGATGCTTGTAGACTTGCAGGTTTATGACTTCAGCACTTGAAAAGTTCAGGGAAAATGCCAGCTCGCACTGAGTACCACTAAATTCCGGCAAATTATTACTGGTGTTTGCCGGTATGGTTCTATTCATCACTGTAGCGGAATCTATCCGCAAGCGGCACAAACTGGGATGTGGAATGGCAGAAAGCGTTACTCCATCATCCAGCAATCGGGCCAAACGGGGAATACTGAAGGTATGGCGCCATCCTGCCGCTATCTGCAGGCCGATATCGCGATCCTCCGGGATGATGCCGATGTATGTCCACCTGCCCTCTTCATCCCGGCCAAAGGCCGGAGCCAGTAAGTTCCTGGAAACATGCTCTAATTTTTTCGGTTCACTGTCATGAGGGTTGAAGGTGGTTCCATCAAAAGTTCCCGTCCAGTATATGACATCGGCAGGGGCGCCGGGGAACTGGGGCGTTACCACCAGAGCATAATCCGTATCATTAAAGGGGATCATGGCGGGCATTTCCCAGAAGGTGCCGTGGTTGACAAAATCGCTGCTTTGAAACAGGGGCGTTACCAGCGTCCACGATTCAAGGCCTGTGGAAGTATAGGTGAATAAGATGCCGCCGCCATTATTTGACAAACCCGACCCGACGATCATATAGTAAAGGCCGTCCTTCTTAAAGACGTAGGGGTCCCGGAAATCCAGGCTGAAGTAATTGGGGGGAGGATTAGGTATGAGCGGATTGGCATTGTTTTCTTCCCATTCTACAAGGCCGTCATCGAGCGGGTAGGCACTGCCGATTCCTGCTTTCTGGCCATCGACACCTGTGTAAAAAATGACGGGATCCTCATTTTCGTCAAACGCAGTTGTTCCGGACCAAACCCCGAAGTCGTCAAAACCAAAAGAGGGCGCTAAAGGAATGCGCTCCTCTGTCCAGCTGGCCAGGTCCGGGCTCGATAAATGCCCCCAATGCATGAAATGAAGATAGGGGCCATTGGGGTTTTTCTGGAAGAATAAATGATACTTGCCCTTGTAATAGGTTAGGCCATAAGGTTCATTGGCCCAGGAGGTATTCGGCATGGGGTGATACTGAGGCCGGAGATAGTCCTCCGCGTGCCGGATATTAGGGTCGATGAATAAGCCTGCCTCATGGATAGTTGCCAGTTGGTAATGCGTCATGGCCTGCTCTTCTGTCAAGGCATCATTATAGACTTTTATATCGTCAATAGCACCGTTCAGGGTATTTAGGGAAAATCCCGCAAAGACCTGATTGAGCGAACTTTTACCAACCCACAAAGTGCTCTGGGTGTTATTGAGGCTGGAATTTTCGGCAAAGCTATGGCTTAACCAGTTTTCGCCGTCCACGTAAATGTTAGCTTCTCCTGCTGTTGCATCGGCCGTGGCCACGATATGATGCCATTGATATGTCGTCAGCCTTTTATTAGGTTTAAGGGATCGTTCCTGTCCATTGAAGAAAAAAGAGAAGATCACATTGCCGAAGGAATTGGTTTGCAATTTAAAGCCTCCATCGTTAGATTGACTCTGGATAATGGCGGCCGGTTCCTTGGTAAAAGCCTCGGTAGCATACCATGCCTCGATGGTTAATTTGTCGGTGTAGTCCTGGATAAAAAAATTTAAGCCGGCAATATAGGCCGAATAGCCGTCCAGGCGCAAAGCATTACCAAAATTAGCAGGTATCCGCTCCGGCCGGTTGAAGGCATTCTGTATGGAAAGTATGGAACCGGAAACCTGTTCGGTAGTTGATGTCGCTCCATTTTCCTCGTCGAAGTTAAGGTGAAAGATGGGCGTTTGCCCGGCCAGTGTAATGGAGAGGCACAGTAGAAGGAGTAGTAGAAAATTTTTGAGCATGCCTAATTATTAAAAATTTACAAAATTATTACTTGGCCTCAATGTCCATACTTTCATGTTGTTGACCATCAAAGTGCCATTGTCCGTAAAAATTTCAATCTCATTACTATTCCTGAACTTGGGAAAGATCCGGGTGGTAAAGGCGAACTGATCGTTAATAAACCCTTCGATCACTGACCCGTCAATGAATAGCTGGAATTTGAATGGCTCGCCCTCCTCAAGTGGGAGTATGCCTTTTTCAACTCTGCTTTCTAATAATTTCTCTTTACTCGAATGTGTCTGGTCAACCCTCAAGGTTTCAGCCTGCAGATCAAACAGTATCTTCGTTTCCTCACTATTCTCCTGATTCTTACCTACAAGGAAGCCAAAGCTGAGGGAAGTATTCGGGTCGATGGTGGCCAGGATCTCCATTTGATGGCCAGCTCCGGCCGCTAAATTGGTATCAGGGCCTACTTTTTCGTTTTCAAAGGCAGTCAGGGAATCCCGCAATTTTTCCAGTGCCGGGTGTGGCGACTGGTGGATGGTTCCATCAACCAGTTTCCAGGTTCTTGGGATGCTATACAAATGTGTCCATCCTTGTTGCAATTGCAGTTCAGCAGGGATCAGGTCCGGAATTATGGCGATGGCTGTGGTTCGGCCGCCAGCATCGAGGGCCACTGAAGGAGAAAGCATCCGGTTGATGACTTCCAGCCGTTTGGGTAGCTTATGATCAGGCACAAACTTTTCATTCACAAGATCACCTACCCAGTAGATGGCCACTGCCGGCTTACCCTGGTAAGGGATCGGATTGACGAGGAGGATGTACTTATTATTCATTTTCCAGAAGACAGGCATTTCCCAGAAGACTCCCGATCCGTCCACTTCGGGATCCCCTGTAAATAAAGGCTCCAATGCCGTCCAGTTCTTAAGATCCTGAGATTTGTATAATAATACGGCGCCTTTTTGCTGCTCATCCTCCTCAATGCCATAACCGACGATCATGTACCAAATGTCTTCTTCCTTCCAGAGATAAGGATCCCTGAAATCGGCTTTTTCATATTGGGGAGGAGGCCCTTTTACAACCGGATTACCCGCATATTTTTCCCAGGCGATCAAGTCATCGTCTCCAGGATAGGCCAGGCACATTCCGTATTCCCTGCCATCTCCACCGGTATACATGATCACGGGCGTGCCATTGTCGTCGATTATTGCGTGGCCTGACCAAATGCCATTCTGGTCATAGCCTTCTTCCGGGCTTAAGGCCGGCCGGTGCTCCGTCCATTGCAGCAGATCAGGGCTGCTGTAATGCCCCCAGTTGATCTGTCCCAGAAAAACGTTGGTTCCATTTTTCTGATTGAAAATATGGTATTTGCCCCTGTGAAAGATCAGGCCATGCGTCTCATTGGTCCAGTTTGCCGCCGGCAGAAGATGGTACTTCGGGCGATTGAAATCATCGGCAAACCTGGACGCCGGAATTGCTAATGTTGCTACTGTACCGTTCTTTTTACCAACGATATTTCTTTTCACATAACCCGGAGAAAGGGATTCCCGCCAGATATTCAACTCATCCAGGATGCCGTTGATATGCATGGTTGGAAAGATATGCACAAAGCTTTCTTTCCTGTCCCGGCCTATCAGAAGGTTATCAAAGGAAACATGGCCAGGCAGGGCATGAGACAACAGTATTTCACCATTCAGGAGTAATTTGACACTATCTTTTTCTGCGGCCAGGCTGATGTGTTCCCACTGAAATTTAGAGAGAATGGCCTCCGATTCAAAATAATGCTCTGCTCCGTCCATCTTCATACCGATGCCCAACTTGCCAAAGCGGTTGATACAGGCGGACAGCCAGTTTGCAGTATCCCGGGTTTCTGTAAAGAGCGAAAAAAATCCCGCTACATCAGTAGGGTAAGTTTCCAGGGCGGCCCAGGCCGAAACGGTAAAGGGCGCTTCTAATGCTTCGGGCAACTTATGAGAAATGAAAGTGGTATTGCCGTCAAAACGCAGGCCTGTTCCATCGATCCCCTCCACGAATTCAGGAACATCGGCATTGCTTTGAATGGGAGATTGTTCTTTGGTGTTTTGCTCTGTCAGTATTTTTTCAGTTTGCGCAGCAAAACTCCAGTAGTAGGCAGGCTTTTTTTCCTGCTCACAGGAGGCCAGGTTTGTTAGGATAATAAGGAACAGGCAAATACGAAGCATACTAAAAGGTTTGGTGTAGGTTGCCCAATGTGAGCGTGGAGGCGACATCTTTTTGCCCCTATTCCTATCGACAAGATTTTTTCGTGCCAAAAGAAGGGCAAAAAGGTGTCATCTCAATTCGCCAGGATTCTACAATGACTTCAGGTAATCGATCGCATTTTTGTAAATGATGCGAATATTCTGGCCGTAGGCATTCGTACGGCCGTCGTTCATATGCCATTCCATACCACCGATGCCAAGGGTAATGATAGTACCCCTGAACCGGCCACTGGGATGCCATATGATGATGCCGCCGGTACCCTGAGCCGCTACATTCCAATCCCAGGTAGCGAGGACTTCAGCGTCAAATCTCGCCTGGAAAGTGGCATATTTGGGAGCATCAAGCGGATCCATCGTCCACATGGAGTTATGATCCTCTTTATAACCACCATCAATTACACTGATAGACCCATCCGGATTGCGCACCGCACCGTCCGTCAGGATATTGGCTATTGCGGAATTGGTAAAACCAATGGCCCAGGTATCCGGGTTCACTCCGCCTTCACCGGTTCCGATGATGGTCCTGAGCCCGGAATTATCTCTTCCCAATTCTTCGACAATTCCGGTGCCGTGCTGGCCCGCGACGATCTTTCCTCCGTTGACGTAAAATTTGGAAAGTATATTTAACTTATCCAGGACAGCCTGGGGCTGTGCCGAAGAGCCCACCTGGTCGTGTACGTATAAAACGACATTCACCCCATTTAAGGCCTCGTCGGAGAGTTCCTCATAGGAAATATAGGTGAAGTCTTCGCCGTACGTTGCTTCGGCCCACCTGGCCGCCTCCATAACATCATCATCACCAATTTCCGCTATGGTAGCTCCGTCTCCCAGAAACGCGATCTTTGAAGGCAGCAACTGAGCGGTAATTACATAGGTGCGTTGGGAAACGCCATTGTCGGCTACCACCTCTACAGGAGAGGACAGGTCGAGTGTGGCGCCACTGGGAGGGCTCACCGTTACTCCATTGGGGGCAGCCGCCTCAAAGGATACACTTGTCAGGCCGGTATTTCCAGGTAAACTTACTTTTATGGTTCCTGACAGGTGATCCACAGCAGCGGCTACGCCATTGATCGACACCGATTCGATCACATCTATCACGGATGGGCCGTCCGTATAGTTTTCCCTTTCGTTGCATGCAGACAAGCCCATCAGAAGGACTGCAAGCATGCCAATTATTTTTGAGTACTTCATAAGAGTTGTTTCTAGAGGGTTCTCAAATAATCAATGATATTGGCAGTCAACTTTTCAATGTTGCTTTGATAATCATTGGTGGTGCCGTTGGGGTCAAATTCATAGCCAATGATCGTATTCTCCAGGGAGATGATATGCCCCTGGAAGTCGGTAGGAATGTTGAAGTCGAAATTGCCATCTACCTCTCCGTTGGTAGGCAGATACTCAATAGCACCGACTCCGAAGCCATCACCTATCCACCTAAGCGTTCCCAATTTGACGGCATTGAAGGTTTGTTCCATGAGCAGTACGCCTTCCGTACCACAGCAGGAATAGCCGTCGATGGTGTTGTCGAAGTGTTGCCACCATACCAGCCGGACTTCGCGGGTGGCTGAGTTGGTTAACGGGAGTTCGCCATCTCCGGTGAACGTCAGGCCCGAGTAGATCTGGTGTGATCTTCGGTCTTCTGAGGTGTTGGCCACCTTGACGGACAAGCCCCAGATATCATCCGGTGGTTTGTTCATATCGACACAGCCTTCCGCACCGGCACAACCGAATTCCGTATACAGATAATTTCCTGGGGACGGCCCTGCCGAATAATCGCCGGGAATCCTTCCTAACACATGA
>CAYVVK010000011.1:0-17179 GCA_964454855.1 uncultured Phaeodactylibacter sp.
ACCGCTTCAGCACGGCTCTGCAGGATGCCGGATTCGGGATCGAAAAACCAGGATTGCCGGATGCGGTAATTGCCCACGTCTTCCGGGCGAAATTCCCGTTTGACCACTTCGACCGTTTCCTCATAGGTTTCGGGATCGAAGGTGATGATGGTATCCTGATGAACGAAAATGTCAGAAGCCTGGCTCGCCGGTATGGGAGCCTGGTTTTGGTCGTATCCCGTGATCTCACCCGCCAGGAAATGCTCGAATAACCATTCTTTGAGGGGTTTATCCTCTCCCTTGAGGCCCGTCACCTCTCTTTCCGGAATATCGTAGCTGAGGTAAGCCGCAAATTTCAGGGAACGGTTTTTCAGGCGGAAAAGCTTTTTCCTGGCCGGTGGCAGCTTATACCAGGCCAGAGGCTGGAAGCGGGCCGTAGCCTTCTCCGTTTTCCAGGCCGGCGCAATGGCTACCGCCGTGGTGCCAAAAGCCTTATCCCGGTAGTCGTAATACCAGAGCTGCTGCACCAAAAAATATTCTACCTCTTCCAGCATTTCATTGCGCACTACAATGATCTTTTCCTCATAGGTTTCCGGGTCAAAGGTGACGATCGTGTCTGTAACGGCCAGCCTTTTCCTGGCCTGGGCGGGCGTGAGGGGTTCCTGCAGGCCGGCATCGGCATAGGCCGGCAGTTGTCCTTCTTCAATCAGGCGCAGCAGGGCTTTTGTGAAGGGGGCCTGAGAAGGGTTTTCTTCCGGCTGCTGGACGACCTTCAGCGGCACCAGCTGTCGTACACCGGGAGGCGGAGCGGCACGGGTGGCGTCAAAGCCCAGCAGCACTTCTGCCCGGGCTATCCAGGCGATGTCTTTATCGCGGGCCAGTTCGCTGGGCTGTGCTTTTGCCCACATAGGAATGAGGAACAGGAATAACAGGGGGTAGCAGGAGGTTCTCATTGGACGGTATGCTTTTTTCAGTCGCCTTGAGGAGCTTCGGCCGGCAGCCAACCTTTTTCCCGTGTGAAGACTCTGTTTAATGAAGGTAGTTAAGGGGCGAGTCCCGGGCATAGGCGGCAGGCTGTTCCGGAGAAGCTCCGCATTACATATTTAATTGAACATCATTTGTAATAAAGTTTTATCCCGGGGAAATATTGTGTGGCGGGGGAAAAGAGTTGTTCCTGCCCCACTGGCGGCATCTTTAACAAAACTTTAAGAAAGGCATTTCATAGGGGAGCAGCTCCCCGGCGTTAGTAAAATACCACTTTCTGAGATTGGGCAGGCCTTTTGCTATCTAGCGCTTTGGGAGTTAATTAATTGACAGGTAGTTGGTGTTATAATAGATTGATAACCCGTTGATTATTTCGACTGCCGACTGTCAACTATTTACTGCCGACTGCACTAGCGCCTCAGCCTGCCTTCAGCAGTTCTCATAAATTTAGTAGTTTTGCGGGGCTCGATAAAAAAGCAGGAAAAGCCATGTCTGTAACGGTTCAGAACCTGACCAAAATATATGGCCCGCAACGGGCTGTTGACAACATCTCCTTTAAAGCCAAAGCCGGCGAGGTGCTGGGTTTCCTGGGCCCCAACGGGGCGGGGAAGACCACCACCATGAAGATCCTCACCTCTTTTATTCCCCAGAGCAGTGGCCAGGCCTCCGTATGCGGGTACGACGTGGAGAAGGAACCCATGGAGGTGCGGCGCGTGATCGGTTATCTGCCGGAGCACAATCCACTGTACAAAGACATGTACGTCCGGGAATACCTGGGCTTTATCGCCGGCCTGCACCATTTGGGCAATCCCCGGCAGCGCATCGATGAGATGATAGAAACCACTGGCCTGCAGAGGGAACAGCACAAGCCTATTGCTGCCCTTTCCAAGGGGTACCGGCAACGGGTGGGCCTGGCACAGGCCATGCTGCACGACCCGCAGGTGCTCATTCTCGATGAACCGACTTCGGGCCTCGACCCCAACCAACTGGCGGACATCCGCAGGCTGATCAAAAACCTCGGGAAGGAAAAGACGGTCATTTTCTCCACCCACATCATGCAGGAAGTAAAGGCCATCTGCGACCGGGTGCTGATCATCAACCGGGGCAGGATCGTGGCCGATGATTCCATCGGGGAGCTGCAGAACCGCGTCTCGGCGGAATCGGTGGTCACGGTGGAGTTTCAGAAGGAAGTGCCCCTGAAGGAGCTGTCGGCCATCCCGCATGCCCGGGAAGTCCGCGAACTGGGGAAACACTCTTATCAGTTCATTTCCACTTCCAAAGTAGACCTGCGCCCCGCCATTTTCGACTTCGCGGTGAACAAGGGCGTCAAACTCCTGGAAATGCGCAAGGAGGTATACGAGATCGATGAAGTCTTCCAACGCCTGACCCGATAAGTAAAACGCAAAAAAAAATAAGGCCATGCGCTTACGGCTGTTTTCCATCGTCTGTACTTTAGTTGCCGCTCTTGCCCTTGAGGCTCAGCCGGATAGCGTGTTGCTGACCAAAAACTTCAAATTCGAGGATGGGATTTATCTGGCCTTTCGGGATTTTCAGCGCAACCGCCCTTCCCTGAGCTGGGAGGAAGTGGAAGCGCAGATGGCCTCGAGCGCCAAGAACTACCTGGCGCAGGTGGCCTACATCCGCCGCTCAGGTGGTGATACCCTGGCGCTCGATCAGGTCTGGGGCATCTGCCTGGGAGGAATGCCCTTCGTTCAGCTTCCCGCCACCGCCACCGAAAAGGAGGCCGCCGTTTTCGCCGGCCTTCGGGTACGGGGGCGCATCTGTTATTTTACCTATGAGCGCCAAAAAGAGGAAATGGTGGAGATCGCCGCTTATAACCCCCTGACGGGCCGCCCCTTCCGGCGGGGGGCCGTTCCGCGAATGGCCACGGTCACCGAAGAGCGGATACTGAATTTTGAAACGGGCCGCATACAGCCTTTCAACCGGGCCAGCCTGCTGGAGTGGATCGAGGACGACCGGCAGCTGTGGCGCACCGTAGCGGAGCTGACGGAAGGGGAGGTGGAGGAGAAGTTGTTTAAATGCCTGCTCATCTATGATGACCGGAACCCGGTTTATCTGGGTAGGGAATGAGGGAATGAAGGATCAAAACATATATCTTACATGCTGAGCATATTCTTAAAGGAAGTCAATACATTTTTCAGCTCTTTGATCGGCTATATCGTCATTGGCGTATTTCTGGCGGTGATGGGGCTGGTTATGTTCGTCTTCCCCGATACCAGCGTGCTTAATTACAATTACGCCACGCTGAACCAGCTCTTCGATATAGCTCCCATGATATTTGTTTTTTTGATCCCGGCCATCACCATGCGGTCGCTGGCGGAAGAACAACAGGCGGGCACCATCGAACTGCTGGCCACCCGGCCGGTTACCGACCTGCAGATCGTGCTGGGTAAGTATCTGGCAAACCTGGTGCTGGTGGCCTTTGCCCTGCTGCCCACGGTGCTTTACTACTATACCGTTTATCAGCTGGGCAGCCCGGTAGGCAACCTGGATTCGGGAGCCATACTGGGCTCTTACATCGGCCTGTTTCTGCTGGCCGGCTCCTTTGTGGCCATCGGCCTGTTCGCCTCTTCCCTGTCCGGCAATCAGATCGTGGCCTTCATCCTGGCTACCTTCCTGTGCTTTCTGCTGCACTGGGGGTTCGACTTTTTCAGCCGCCTGCCCGTTTTTATAGGCAGAGTGGACGATGTGGTAGAGATGTTCGGCATACAGTACCATTACGACTCCATCAGCCGCGGTATTATCGACAGCCGGGATGTGATCTACTTCCTGTCTGTGATCAGCCTGTTTGTGATGATGACGCAGGTGTCGTTGGGACGGAGGAAATGGTGAGGGGAAGGCGGAAGGCGGCCTCCTTCGCCGAGGCTTCGGCGGCTGATAGAAGGCGGAAATCGGAAGGCGGAAGGCGAAATCACGAATCACCCTCCTATGCCCCCCCTGGGGCTACGGCGGGCAAAGCGAATCACGAAAATGTCGAAAATAGGAAACAGTAAAAAGATCCAATCACTCCTGCAGTTGCTCCTGTTCGCAGGCATACTGCTCTTTGTGAACATACTGGCCAATGCCCGTATCGGGGAGAAAGCCATGTATGGCTATATAGACATGACGGAGGAAAAGCGCTATACGCTGACCAATGCCACGCGCAACCTCCTGGAAGATCTCGACGATGTCGTCTTCGTGCGGGTATTGCTGGAAGGGGAATTTCCCGCGGGCTTCAAGCGGCTGCAGAATGCCACGCAGGACATGCTCGACGATTTCCGCTCCGTTTCGGCTTATGTGGAATACGAGTTTGAAAACCCCGGTGAAGGGACGCTGGAGGAAGTCAACCGCCGGCGCGAGCAGTTGTCGGAAGAGGGTATAATCCCCACCAACCTGCGGGTTAAAGGAGTGGAAGGGACTTCCGAGAAGATCATCTATCCCTTCGCCATCGTGTATTACAAGAACCGTAATATCGTCGTCAACCTGCTGGAAAATGAGATCCCCGGCGTGCCGCCGGAGCTGATCCTCAACAACTCGATCGCCCTGCTGGAATACAAACTGGCCAATGCCATACAGAAGCTTCAGCTGGCCAGTAAGCCCAATATCCTGTTTACGAGCGGGCAGGGGGAATTGAGCTGGCTGGAAACGGCCGACCTGGAGAAAAGCCTCCGCGACTTCTATGAGGTGGGCAGGCTGAATCTGGACAGCATCGTCAGCATCGGGCAGGAGGCCGCTGCCCTGATCGTCGCCAAACCTACTCAGCCTTTCTCGGAGAGGGACAAGTTCAAGATCGACCAGTATGTGATGAACGGCGGGAAGGTGCTCTGGCTGCTCGACAAGGTGGGCATCAGCCTGGACAGCCTCAGGGGCCGCAGCAGCTATTACCCCAATGAGTATGACCTCAACCTCGACGGCCTGCTTTTTAAATACGGCATTCGCATACAGCCCGGCCTGGTGCTCGACATACAGTGCAGCCGGGTGCCCATCGTGACCGGCTACGCCGGCAACGCTCCACAGTTTGACTACAAGCGCTATCCCTATCACCTGGTTGTGGTGCCGGGCAGCAGGCACCCCGTGGCCAAAAGCCTGGACGCCATCAACCTCCGCTATGCCAACCCTATGGATACGGATGTGGAAACCCGCACCGGGCTCTCCAAAACGGTGCTCCTGGAGTCCTCTGCCAATACCCGCGTGCAGCTGCTGCCGGTGGAGATGAACTTTGAATTCCTGCGTTACGAACTCGACCCCTCGAAGTTCAGCCAGAAACCGCAGGCCCTGGCTCTCCTCCTGGAAGGCGTGTTCCCCTCCAATTATGAGAACCGGGTGACGGAAGGCATGATGGAAGGCCTGCGCGAGATCGGTATGGAATACCGGCCACAGTCGATACCGACCAAGATGATCGTCGTTTCCGATGGCGACATCGCGAAGAATAACACCAAGCCCGAGTCGCAATCCTACAGCCCCCTGGGCTTCAACGAGTTCGAGCGCTACACCTTTGCCAATAAAGAGTTTTTGATCAACGCACTGGAATACCTGATGGATGATGAGGGCGTGATCGAAGCACGGAGCAAGGAGGTGCGCCTCCGGCCGCTCAATACTGTAAAGGCCAAAGAGGAAAAATCCTTCTGGCAATTATTCAACATCGGCCTGCCGCTGGCCTTTCTGTTGCTCTTCGGCCTCACCTACAATTGGTGGCGCCGCCGCCGGTATGCCAGTTAAAGCTTTGAAACTGAAACCACAAAAAAGAAAATCATGAAACGCACATTACTACTACTGGCCATTTTCCTGCTGCTGGGCGGCGGGACGGCATGGTACCTCAACACCGGTGGGGGCAATAAAACGACACTGGCCGGAGCCGACCGCGATTTTGCGATGAAAGACATGGAAAAAGTACAGAAGATCTTTATTGCCGACCGCGATGGCGAAAGGACGACCCTGGAGCGCAGAGACGGATACTGGCTATACAACGGCCAGTACAAGGCCCGGCCCACCGTGATCAGGCCGTTGCTGGAAGCCGTAAAACACGTACAGGTGAAATACAAACCACCGCATGCCGCCGTGCCCAATATGGTGAAAGTACTCGCCACCGAAGGCATCAAGGTAGAGCTTTATGGCGCCGAAGATGAGCTGTTGAAATCCTACTACGTGGGCGGAGCTACCTCCGACGAGCGGGGCACCTATATGATCATGGAAGGCGCCGAACAGCCCTACGTGGTCTTTCTCCCCAGTTGGGAGGGCAACCTTTCCGTCCGCTTTAAGCGCTCCGGAGATGACTGGCGCGACAAGTCGCTCTTCTCCAGTGAAATGGAGGACATACAGTCGGTTTCCATACAGTATCCCAAGCAGCGCAACCAGTCTTTCATCCTGGAGCGCAAGGGAGGTGATTTTACAGTACGGCCCTTTTACGGTATTACGCCGCAGGCCAACCGCCCCTACCGGGAGGGAAGCGCCGAGGCATTCCTGGCCAAGTTCGAAAGCGTAGGCGCTGAAGATTTCCGCAATAATCTTCCCGGCCGCGATTCCATCCGCCAGCTGGTGCCTTTCAGCATCATTACCCTGGCCACTACCGGGGGGGATACTTCGCGGGCCAGCCTGTTTCCCATCCTACCCGAAAATGTGGTGTCCCAGGACCCGAAATCCGGGAACTTCGTCACCAGCCATAATGAGATCGAACGCTACTTTGTCGACCTCAACGGCCAAGACTTTTTCATGGCCCAACACCGGGTGTTGCAGGATATTCTCTGGGGGTACAGTTCTTTCTTTAAGGATCAGGACTTACTTAACTAATTGCCTTATTTTTGTATAAAAAGATGAGGAAAGCTGCCCTACCAACGCTAGCCCTGGCCTGCGCCCTGCTTTGCTTAGGCATGCTTGCCGCCGAAGAGTGGGGCTTTTTCGGCCATCGCCGCATCAACCGCATGGCGGTTTTTACGCTCCCTCCGGAAATGATCGGTTACTACAAGCAGCACATCGAGTATCTTACCGAGCATGCCGTCGACCCGGATAAGCGGCGCTACGCCACCCGTTTTGAGGCGGTGCGCCACTACATCGATATCGACCACTGGGGCCGCTATCCCTTTCGGGAAGTGCCGCGTGGCTGGACGGAAGCGCTGATGAAGTATACAGAAGTAGGGGCCGTGGCTGTGGAAGGAGACACCCTGCGCCTGCAACGGGATACAGTGGACGGCATTCCGATGATCCGCCTGCCCCTCGATGGATACAGCCTGTGGGCGCCCTACGATACGGACTACCGCCGGTTCTTCAAAAGCAATATCGAACCGCTGTACTACGAGGAGGAATGGCCCATCGATTGCGATAGCCTGGCGGGGTTGTTCGGCCTGGAAGCCGGCACCCTGGACTGCACCTCTGCCTATGCCGTAGACCATTTTTCCGGCTACGGTATTTTGCCCTACTACTTACCCGTGATGCAAAACCGTATGACGGAAGCTTTCCGGCAGAAGGATGAAGCGCGCATCCTTCGCCTGTCTGCCGAGATGGGGCACTATATCGGCGATGCGCACGTTCCCCTGCACACCACCGAAAATTACAATGGCCAGCTTACGGATCAGGTGGGCATCCACGCTTTCTGGGAAAGCCGCCTGCCCGAACTTTTTGCCGACGACACTTATGACTTCTTTGTAGGTAAAGCTGAGTACATCAGCAGGCCGGAACAATATTTCTGGGACATCGTGCTCACCAGCCACCAACTGGTGGATAGCGTCCTGCTCATCGAACGGCAGCTTAGCGAATCCTTTCCCGAAGATAAACAGTACTGCTATGAAGAACGGCTGGAGCGAACCATCAGGACCCAATGCCGGGAGTACGCCGACGCCTATCACCAGGCTCTTTCCGGCATGGTAGAGGCCCGCATGCAGTCCTCCGTACGCGCCATTGGCAGCAGTTGGTATACCGCCTGGGTGGATGCCGGACAGCCAGATCTGTCCACCTTGGGCAAATACCAGCCCGGCCTGACGGAGCAGGAAGAGCGGGATAGGCTGGAGGAAGAGGGCTTGAGAGAGGGGGCGAAGGGCAGAGCCCACGAGAATGAGTAGGAACCCTGCCCGCCTACTTACTGGCCTACGCCTTTCAGAAAGGGGAGGGGCAACTCAGCCGAATCACGGAACCTCCCGGGCAGTATCTTTCCTGCCGCTGCGTGAAGGACGGCCGTGCCGGCCGATGATGTTTTCCGCCGGGGAATGGCTTTTTTCGGCATTTCATTTCTTAGCTTTGCCCCCATGGAAAAATGGAGTGGAAAACTGGCCCTCGCCCTTAAAGGAATGGCAATGGGCATTGCCGAGGTCATCCCCGGTGTATCCGGAGGGACGATCGCTTTCATCACCGGCATTTACGAAACCCTCATCGATACGATCAAGAACATCCTGGGGCCCGAAGTTTGGACTACCCTGCGGCGGGAAGGCCTGGCCGCCGCCTGGGCCAAGGCCAACGGTACTTTTCTTTCGCTCCTGCTGGCGGGTATGGCCTCGGGGGTGATAGTGGGGGTATTTGGTATTTCCCATTTGCTGGAAAACTACCCCATCATGCTATGGGCCTTTTTCTTCGGCCTTATCATCGCCTCGGCGGTGTACATCGGCAAGCAGGTTAAACGGTGGCGGTATACGGAGGTGCTGGTGTTGGTGGCGGGCACCTTTTTAGCCTACCTCATCACCATAGCAAGCCCTGCGGAAGGAAGTACCGCCCTGGGGCTGGTCTTCATTTCCGGGGTCATCGCCATTTCGGCCCTGATCCTGCCTGGCATTTCCGGTAGTTTCATCCTCTTGCTGATGGGCATGTACACCATCATCATCCCTACGGTCAAAGAGGCGCTGAAAACCCAGGCGCCGGACAAGCTGCTGGTGCTCGGCGTTTTCGCGGCAGGCTGCCTCATTGGCCTGGGCGTTTTTTCCCGCATTCTCTCCTGGACCTTCAAAAACTACCACAATGAGACGCTGGCCCTGCTGACGGGCTTCATGCTGGGCTCCCTGAATAAGATCTGGCCCTGGCGCAAACCGGTGCTGGGCGTCAATGAGGCCGGAGAAACCGTAACCATACAGCCGGGGATGGAAATAGAAAAGGTGATCAAGGAGGTCAACCTCATGCCCGGCCAGTATGCGGCCGAAGTGGGCGATTCCTTTCTGCTGGGCGCTCTGCTGGCCATGGCGCTGGGTATGGCCATCGTATTTATTCTTGACCGGCTGGATGAAAGAGGAATCTGAATAAGATGAAAGAACTGGAAAACATATCCCGGCTCTTCGGGCTGATCGGCTATCCTTTGTCCCATTCTTTTTCGAAGCGGTATTTTACCGGAAAATTTGAAAAAGAGGGCATAACAGCTTGTCATTACGAACTCTTTCCCCTGGAAAGCATCACCGAATTTCCGGCCCTTTTGAAGCAGTATCCGAACCTGCAGGGGCTCAATGTCACCATCCCTTACAAGCAGCAGGTGATCCCCTATCTCGATAGCCTGGATGAGGGGGCTGCTGCCGTGGGCGCCGTCAACACCATCAAACTCAGCGGAGGCCGCCTCAGGGGGTACAATACCGATGTATACGGCTTCGAGCGCTCACTGCGCCGCTTCCTCCACGAACAGGATGTGAGGGAGGAACCGCTAAAGGCCCTGCTGCTGGGCACCGGCGGGGCTGCCAGGGCCTGCGCCTTTGTGCTGAACAAAATGGAGATCCCCCATCAGCTGGTCTCGCGAACCAGGAGCCCGGGCCGGCTCACTTATCGGGAGCTGGATGAAACCATCATGTCGAATAACCGTTTAATCATAAATACTACCCCTCTGGGCATGTCGCCCCACACAGAAACCCTTCCTGAATTGCCTTACCGCCTGCTGGGCAGTAAACATTTGCTGTTCGACCTGGTTTACAACCCCGAAGAAACCCTTTTTATGAAGAAAGGGAGACAGCAGGGAGCCGCCGCAAAAAATGGCCTGGAAATGCTCCACGAGCAGGCAGAAAAAGCCTGGGATATTTGGAATTGATGCTTTAAATTGCGTCTTTTTATCAATTAACCGACCCACATCCAAAGCAGGTAAATGGACAACGTAGGCAAGCCCGTCAAAGATACAGAACACATCAGAAAAGTGGTGCAAGCTGTGATGAATGGAGAAAAAGAACCCGTCGTAGATTTTTCGGACACCCGTACCGCCTTCGCCGAGAAGTCGGATGCAGAGCTGAAAAAAGCTGCCTGGCTCTTCGGCCTGATGAATAAGCACTGGCTGGTAGGCATCGGATCCAAAGTGGGCCTGGCTGCTATACGCCTGCACCTGCCCTTTGTGGAATCGGTAGTCAAAAACACCATCTTCGAGCAGTTCTGTGGAGGCACCACCCTGCTGCAATGCCAGAAGGTTATCGGCCGCCTGGCCCGGCAGCGCACCCTAACCATCCTGGATTACGGGGCGGAGGCCAAGGAAAAGGAGGAGGACTTCAACCACACGATGAACGAGGCCATCCGCGCCATCGAGTTCGCTTCCCGCTCTGAGCACATACCGGTAGTGAGCACCAAGATCACCGGCATGGCCCGCTTCGGCCTGCTGGAAGCGGTACAACGCGGCGATGCCTTCACCAGAGAGACCCGCACGGAATACAAAAGCGTGCTCAAGCGCCTGGACGCCATTTGCCATGTGGCTACCCAAAGGGGAGTGGGCGTGTTCTTCGATGCCGAGGAGAGCTGGATACAGGACGCCCTGGACCATCTCGTGGCCATCATGATGCGCCGCTACAACCGCGAGAAGGCCATCGTCTACAATACCTTCCAGCTTTACCGCAAAGACCGGCTGCAGTTCCTCATCGATTCCTTCAACCAGGCTCGACAGGGGAAATACCTGCTGGGCGCAAAACTGGTGCGCGGCGCCTACATGGAGAAAGAACGTGAACGGGCAGAGAAAATGGGATACCCTTCACCTATACATCCTACCAAAGAGGCCACCGATGATGCTTACAACACCGCTGTACGGTTCTGCGTAGACAATTACGAGTTCATCGCTTCCTGCAACGCTTCTCACAACAGTGCCAGCAACCTGCTGCAGGCCGAACTCATCCATCGGAAAGGCATACTGCGCAACCATCCTCACCTCAACTTCTGCCAGCTCTATGGCATGAGCGACAACATCACCTTCAACCTGGCTGCCGGGGGCTTTAACGTCGCCAAATACGTACCCTATGGGCCAGTGCGTGAAGTAGTGCCTTACCTCATCCGGCGCGCTCAGGAAAACACTTCTGTTACCGGCGATATGAGCCGGGAGTACCAGCTGGTAAAAAAGGAGTTGAAAAACCGGGGCATCGATTAAAAAATGCCGCTCATGTGGTTTTTCGGCAACCCGTCTAAGGCTGGACACTGTTGATAACCAAAGAGTTGCGGATTGCCTCCCGCCTTCCACCTTCCACCTTCCGCATCCCGGCTTCCGACTTTGTCCGGCGCTAGATTGGTAGCCGGGTTTTCCCCTTTTGTAAAAATATATTTGAAAAATTTCCGTGTCAAAAGCAGCACATCCGCCTTTCAGCGAGTCTTACTAGTGAAAAATGTCAAGCCATTGTATCAGCTGGGAAGTATTCTCGGGATGCAGGGTGAAGAGAACTACACGATATTCGAATATAGCAAAAGCCCGCTAGCCATTTTTCTTTAAACACGCTGTTAAAAAACGGGGGGGCGTTCCCGTCATGTCAACGCTTAATCAGACACTTCCGACACTACTTGCCGCTCACCCTGCTCAGTTTCTGGGCGGGCGGTGCTGCATTTATCAAATAAAAATTTATCTTTGTTTTGTCTATTTATCCAATAGAAGCCTGTCCCCCCCAGGAGTCTTTACTCTTCCCCAGTGGCACAGCAGTGCCTTGTAATAAAGCACTGCCTTTGCAATCGCACCCTTGAACATAGCCAAGCTTATAATCCCATGATGCATAGCAAAATAGTATTTGCTGGTATCAAAAACTGGCTTTGCCGGAATAGTAAAAACTATCGCGATGTGGTGCAGAACACTCAGAAACCGTTTATTATATCTCTGCCTGTTGCTTCCGTTCCTGGGGCAGGCACAACTCAACCATGCAGACTGCCGGGGCGCCAGGGTCATTTGTGGCGATACGGCCGTTGATGTGGAAGATGGCGTGGGGGAAGTGCTGGATTTTAATGATCCGGACAACTCCCTGGGCTGCCACGAGACGGGAGAGAAGTCCAGCATATGGCTGTACTTCAGCTTCACCGAAGATATGCCGGATTCCAGCATCCTGGAATTTGTGATCAACCCCTACGAAAGCGGGGAGATAGATTATGACTTTGCCATCTTTGCCGCCGATTCTCCATGTGATTCGCTCGGAGAACCCATTCGCTGCTCTTATGCCTGGGCTTTTTCCAATGAGGTCTATACCTGTGGTTTCTGCCCCCTTACGGGCCTGGACGTGGACGAAACCGACCTCAGCGAACAGTTCTTCGTCGCTAATGGCTTCGTCAAGGCCCTTGCCGTCAACCCCGGGCAGGGCTTCTACCTCTATGTCAACGAGTTTTACGGGCCGGAAACCGGCTCCGTATCTGAAGGCTTCAACATCACTTTCAGCGGCTCTGCTGCCGATTACTTTGACTGCGGGGTGAATCCCAACTGCGAACTGGTCACCGTGGATGCCGGGCCGGACACCACCGTCTGCAGCGGAGATATTCCTTTCCAGCTGATCGGCAATACGGCCTTTACCACCGGCTTCGAAAGTTATACCTGGCGGGGCGCCAACGGGGAGGAAGCTTACCTCGACGACCCGAATAGCCCGCGCCCTACCGTCAGCTTTCCCGAGAATTTTTCCGGAACGATCAAATATTACCTGGAAGTAGGAAGCGGAGCCTGTGTGCAAGCAGATTCCATCTTGTTGCAGGTACTTCCTTCCCCGGTACTCGTACTCGATGCTCCGGAGGGTTTCTGTGCTGGTGAGTCCGTTGCCATACAGGCCAGCGGAGGCTTCGAATCCTACACCTGGCCCGACGGCAGCAATGGGCAGAGCATAAGCGTCGATGAAGGCGGGGCCTATGCAGTTACCGTCAGCAGTGCAGGAGGGAATTGCATGATCACGAAAGAAGTGCAGCTCGTGGAGTACGAACTGCCCCGCCCGGAGATAAGCGGGGATTCCATCATTTGCGGTACCCAAGCTGTAGAGCTGGACGGCGGGAATGGGTATGCCGAATACATCTGGCAGGGCGGCTCCGGCAGCCAAACGCTGTGGGTAGATCAGGGCGGCACTTACACGCTGGAAGTTGTCGACACCAATGGCTGCCGCGGCATGGCCAGCCGGGAAATTCTGGCCGTCACGCCTCCCACTCCTGCAATCACCGGCCCCGCCGGGGTATGCCCGGATACCTGGGAACGGCTGGAAGTGGGCAGCTATTTTCTCTACGAGTGGTCAGACGGCAGTACTACTCCCGGGCTGGATATCTCGCAGGGAGGGGCCTATGCCGTTACCGTTACCGACAACTTCGGATGCGTAGGTTCGGCCAGCATACAGGTAGCGGATTTTAATGCCCCTCAGCTCGCCATTTCCGGCGCCAACACCCTTTGTGAAGGTACGGCCAGCGTGCTGGATGCCGGCGCCGGCCATAACAGCTACCTCTGGCAGGATAATTCTTCCGCTTCACAAATTACCATAGATACAGGAGGGCTCTATGCCGTCACTGTTACCAATGCAGAAGGCTGCCGTTCTTCGGATTCTCTGATGGTGGAATTTTTCAGCAGGCCGGAGCCCGGCCTGCCCGATTCCTCTTCCTTTTGCAGGAACGAGCGCCTGCTGCTCGAGGCCAATCCCGGTTTTGCCGGCTACATCTGGCATGACGGCAGCACCGGCCCCAGCCTGGAGGTTACCGAGGCAGGGACTTACACGCTCACCCTGATAGACGAGAATGGCTGCCGTAGTGAAAAGGCCGTCGAAGTCTCCACCGACTCCATCCCGGAACCTGCCCTGGATGGGGCCCTGTATTTCTGCCAGGAAAGTTCCACCACCCTTTCCCTGCAGGGCGGGAATTATGACTCGGTCATATGGTCTACGGGAAGTACGCAGGACATGGAGTCTTTTGACGCAGCCGGCGAATACAGCCTTGCAGTGGTGGATGGCAATGGCTGCCGGGGTGAATACGCTTTTTCCATCGAGGAGATCGGCCCGACGCCGGTATCTGTGGCCGGGGAAGCTGCCATCTGCGAGGGCGAACTCAGCCGGCTGGATGCCGGCCCGGGTTATAGTTCCTATCTCTGGTCAACAGCTGACACCCTTTCCTCTATTCAGGTGGGCGAGCCGGGAGATTATGCCGTGACGGTAACCAATGCACTGGGCTGCCCGGGTTCGGATACCCTAAGCCTGCAGGTGAACCCTCTGCCGGAAACCGGCCTGCCGCCCAATGCTTCCTTTTGCGAAGGCAGGTCTCTGGAACTCAGCCCCCGGGAGGGGCTGGCCTCTTACTTATGGTCTACCGGATATGTGAACCCTTCTCTTGTGGTTACGCAGGCAGGCACCTATTCCCTGACGGTGACGGATGCGGCCGGCTGCTCGGCAGAAAGTGCCGTTGAGGTATCGGTGGTAGCCAAACCCAGGCCAAGTATTTCCGGAGATTTCAGCCTCTGCCCGGGCCAGGAATCTGTCCTTTCGGTAGAAAATGGCGGTTATGCTTCCTACCTGTGGTCAACAGGAGATACCACGGAGGAGCTCACCATTACGGAAGGCGATTTCTATACCCTTACCGTTACGAATCAGGCCGGTTGTGTCGGCACGGCCAATATTTTTGTTTTTGATGCCGAAGCGGCCAGCGTGGAGATCAGCGGCGGGGAAGACTTTTGTGAAGGTACACGGGCCGTGCTGGATGCCGGAGACCACCTTACCTACCAATGGTCGGACGGTAGTAATGGACAGCGGCTGACGGTCAGCGAGGGAGGCACATACAGCGTAACGGTGACCAATATATTTGGTTGTGAGGCCACTGATTCGGCCAGCCCGCAGCTGCTTCCCCTGCCCGATGCCGGCCTGCCGCCACAGCACGACTTTTGTGAAGGAGGATCCGCCGTATTAGAGGGTGCTGCTGGCCTGGAATACTACCAGTGGAGCACCGGCGGCGAGGGCCAATCTGTGGAAGTTGGCAGCCCTGGCATATATACCCTGCTGGTGGCGGATGAGAATGGTTGTTTCGACCAGGATACCACCCTCGTCTTTGAAAGGCAGCTGCCGGAACCGGTGGTGACGGGGGGCGGCACCATCTGCCCGGAAGCTTCCGCCACTCTGGAAGTGGAAGGTGGCTGGGAGCGCGTCCGCTGGTCAAGTGGAGAATCTGTACCCCTTATAACTACCGGTACGCCCGGAATGTATACCGTCACGGTTACCGACGAGTACGGCTGCTCGGGCAGTGCGGGCCTGGCTCTGGATCATTTTGAAACGCAGCGGCCGGAAATAGAGGGAGAGAATGGCATTTGCCCAGGCAGTTCGGCCAGCCTGGCCGCCAGTTCGGGTTTCTCCTCCTACCTCTGGAGTAACGGCAGCCAGGAAATGGCCATCACAGTTTCCGAACCTGGCCCTTATGGCCTCACCGTTACGGATGCGAACGGCTGTATGACTTCGGCTTCGCGTAACCTCAGCGCCTTGTCCAGCCCGCAGACTTTCATTGCCGGCGAGCCTGCTTTTTGCCAGGGAGATACTTCCCTGATCTTCGCTTTTGGCACCTTCAACGCCTACCGCTGGTCTACGGGTGACAGTACCAAGGTCATTATGCCTACCGAATCAGGGCTTTATCAGGTAACCGTTACGGACGAGAATGGCTGCACCGGCAGCGCAACCTTCAACCTTTTTGCCCAGCCCCTGCCTCAGCCGGAGATCGTCGGGGTACCCGCCTTTTGCCCGGGAGAGCACACAGAACTGTCGGCTCACCGCCCCTACAGCGCTTACCGTTGGGGTAATGGCGAAACTACGCCAAGCATACAGGCCGATAGCGCCGGCCTGTATGTGCTTACGGTATCCGACGGCCTGGGTTGTAGCAATTCCACCTCAGTGATGGTGGAGGAACACTCTTCTCCTCAGCCCGAGATCATTCCGGAAGATATATTCTGTGAGGGCGGAAGTGCCGTACTCCGCCTTTCTGAAAACTACGTAGAGATGGTTTGGAATACCGGAGAATCCGGCCCGGAGATCACCATAGACACCAATGATATTTACTTCGTACAGGTTACCGATGAGAACGGCTGCCGGGGGACAGACAGCCTGGAAATGCTCGCCGAGGCCTTGCCGGAGGTGGAGATCAAAGGCGATTCTACCCTCTGCCAGGGAGGAGTCACCAGGCTGGAAGTGGAAACAGACGGTAACGAAGTGGTTTGGTCAACCGGCGAAACGGGGCCTTCAATAGTAGTAGAGGAAGAAGGCCCGTATACCGCTAGGGTGACCGGGGCTAATGGTTGCCAGGCCCAAGCAGCGTTCCACCTGCTTGTCATTCCCCCGCAGCCGGCGAATGCCGGGCCGGATCAATCCATCACCTGCTACGAAGAAACCATAGAACTGGGAGACAGCACCTCTCTGTCCGATAACCTGGCCTACGAATGGGCCGGGCCGGGCATCAATGAGCAAAACCGCTTTCTGCCCTTCCCGGAAGTGGCACAGGCTGGCCTGTATACCCTCATGATCACCGATACCTCCTTCCAATGCAATTCCGCTATGGACGAGGTGGTGGTGGAAGACCTGCGGTACGAACCTGCCGCCATCCTTCAGGTAATGGATACCCTGGATTGCGCTACCCCTACCGTCACACTCGATGGCACAGGCTCTGAATCGGGCAGTGCCGTCGTCTATGAGTGGTGGAACGGTAATGAGCAGCCCATTGATGGGGTGGAGGGTATTACCTTTGAGGCGGCTACGCCCGGGCTTTTTACCCTGGTGGTTACCGATACCCTTACCGGCTGCCAGTCTCAGGCGCAGGCGCAGGTGCTGGGCAATTTCAACCGCCCCCAGGCAGAGGCCGGGCCCGGCGGAGTGCTGAACTGTCGCAGCCGGCGCTTTTCTCTCTCGGGGGTAGTGTCCTCCGCTTCTGCTACCGTCTCCTTTGCCTGGAGTAGCCAGGGGGGCAATATCGTACAGGGCGCCTCTACCCTGGAACCACTGGTGGATGCGCCGGGCTGGTACGTGCTCACTGCCACAGATTCCAGTAATGGCTGCTCACTTTCCGATTCGGTATTTGTCAACCAGGATACAGCTGCCCCCATTGCCGATGCCGGAGA
>CAYVVK010000011.1:17189-18358 GCA_964454855.1 uncultured Phaeodactylibacter sp.
GTCGGCGGACTCGGGGATGGGAATCGTCTCCGCCAGGCTGGATGGCAGTGGCTCCTCCCAGGGTAGCAATATGCAGTATGAGTGGTATGCGGAGAATGGATACATCATGAGCGGCTCTCTGGGCCCCAGAGTTGACCGGCCGGGGCTGTACACCCTGATGGTCACCAATACCACCAATGGGTGCAGCAGCCAGGATACGGTCACGGTTATAGAAACAGACAATTACCTGAAGGGGCTGGAACTGGAATCCCAGGGGCCGAGCTGCTTTGGCGATAGTGACGGCCGGATCTCCGTCCGGCAGGTTCGCGGAGGCACCGGGCCATTCCTCTTTAGTATTGATGGCGAGAACTACTATATGCAGGAAGATTTCCCCCACCTGCCTGCCGGCAGTTATACCCTCGAAGTACAGGATGTACTGGGCTGTGAATACAGTGAGAAAGTAATCCTGGAACATGGCAATAAGGTGGAACTGGAACTGGGAGACAACTACGTCATCGAGCTGGGAGAGGTGCTCACCCTGCAGGCACAGGCCAATATCCAAAACGAGGAGATCGGCAAGATCGATTGGTCGCTGAACGCAGATACCATTCCCTGCCTGGATGAGGACTGCCTCTGGAAAAGCTGGAGCCCTCTGGAATCCATGCTGGTCACTGCCAAGGTAGAAGACCTGTGGGGCTGCTGGGCGGAAGACAAAGTGCAGATCATCGTTAAGAAAGATAAAACGGTGTTCATTCCCAATGCTTTCTCTCCCAACGGCGATGGCGCCAATGATATTTTCATGATCTTTGCCGGAAAGGACGTGGCCAGGGCCCGGCACCTTAAAATACTGGATCGTTGGGGAAACCTGGTATTTGAAAATGCGGACTTCCCGCCCAACCTGCCTGCTCACGGCTGGGATGGCCGGTTCAGAGGAGAACCTCTGAAACCCGCAGTATTTGCATATTTTGCAGAAATCGAATTTATAGACGGTGAAACCAAATTATTTGAAGGCGACCTTACCTTAATGCGGTAAAAGGCACTAAGCTTCCCCGGGCCAACAACCCCCCTTTGCGCTTTCGGGGAAGCGCCTTTTACCCACTTTTTTTCAGTTGGCAGTTGGGTCAGTTGGCAGTAAGCAGTAAGCAGTAAGCAGTAAGCAGTAAGCAGTAAGCAGTAAGCAGTAAGCAGTA
>CAYVVK010000011.1:18458-25702 GCA_964454855.1 uncultured Phaeodactylibacter sp.
AGCAGGCTTCCAGGGGCAAGCGGCGCCTTAAAGTCGGAAGTCGGAATTTTTCAGGCTTAGTGATGCCACGATGGGGCTGAGAATGCTTCCACCATAAACAATAGAGCTTCCTTAAGAAAAGGAAGTTTGAAGTAAGCCGTGGGCAGTGTGCGCGCGCCTTCCGATTTCCCACTTCCGATTTCCGCCTTCCGATTTCCGCCTTCCAATCACTCTTCCGTCGCCAAAATCCCGTTAATATTCAGCCGCATTGCGATATCCATCACCGCTACCACGTGTTGTACCGGCGTTCCCTGTTCCGGAGAGATCGTAATATTCAACTGACGGCTGCTTCCCGAGGCTGCCCGCCGCAATTGCCCCTCCAGGTCTTCCAGTCCGATGCGCTTACCGTTCAGGAAAAAATTCCCGGACTGGCTGATGCGCACATCGTCAATCTCCGAAGTCGACGACACATTGCTGCGCGAGCTGCCCGGCAATTTCAGGTTTAGCGCGTTAGGCGCCACCAGGTTGGAGGTCAGCATAAAGAAAATGAGCAACAGGAAGATGATGTCCGTCAGGGAGGACATATTGAACTGTGCGTTGACTTTATTTCGTTTCTTTAATCCCATAAGCAGGGAGTTTAGAAGTTTAATCGCCACCCCTGCGGGGCGGCTGGTTGAGTAGTTTAAAAGAGCAGCTCCTAAGCATTTGATGAGAATCCCATCCTCATTAGGCCGTATCGATTACCCACAACTTTAGTCGGTACAAACTTCCTCTGTTTTTCTGTTCCTCTGTTCTGCGGTTCCGGCCTGTTTGAAACAGTTTTTCACCTTTTTGTAGACATTCAGAACCGCAGAACAGTAAAACTGACGAACAGATGAACCGTAGAAGTAGCCAAAACCGGACTTATGGGTAATCAACACTCATTAGGCCTCCGGAAACCAAGGAGGCTATAAAGCGGAGAAACCGTGAATCACTCTTCCGGCGGCTGTGTAGCAATAATTGCCTTTACCTTCAGGCGGCTGGCGATTTTCATCACGTCCACCACATAGTCGAAGGGCGTCCCCACCTCGGCGGCGATAGTAACGGTAAAGCCCTCCAGGTTTTCCTGATTCTCCCGCACGGCCTGTTGCAATTGCCCGGCCAGGGCAGCGCGCGAAATCTCTTCGTTATTCACCGTATGTTGGCCGCTCTGATCGATGGTCACCACCACGGAGGTGGCCGCCACCGTCTTCGAATCCGATTTTGGCAGATCGAAGGGCTGGATGCGCACCAGCGTGGAGGTCAGCATAAAGAAAATAAGCAACAGGAAGATGATGTCCGTCAGGGAGGACATGCTGAACTCGGCGCTGACTTTACTTCTTCGTTTGAGACCCATGAATGTTATGGTTTAACTGATGATCTCTGTTCAATCAAAAATTGGTTCTTATCCTGGCTGCTGGCTTTTAGCTATTGGTCATTGGCTCTTGGCGGCCTGACTTACAGCTAACAGCCAATTGCCAACGGCCATCTACGCCGTCGGTTCCTGCAGCAGGTCCATAAACTCCACCGTGGTGCGTTCCATCTTGAAGACTACCTTTTCCACGTTGGCGACCAGCACGTTGTAGCCGATGAAGGCCAGGATACCGATAAACAACCCCAGCGCCGTGGTGATCAGCGCCTGATAGATTCCACCGGCCAGCACATCGGGCGTGACGTTCTGTTCAGTAGCCATATTGTAAAAGGCCAGTATCATCCCCGTCACGGTACCGAAGAAGCCGATCATCGGAGCGGCGCCGGCGATGGAGGCCAGCGTGGAGAGGTTTTTTTCCAGCTTGAAAATCTCCAGGTTGCCGACGTTCTCGATGGCGGCGTCAATATCGCGCAAAGGCTTGCCGATGCGCTGCAGGCCTTTCTCCACCATACGCGCCACCGGCGAGTCGGTCGTCTGACACAGCGCTTTGGCGCCCTGTATGTTGCCCGACTGCACATTGGCCCGGATATTGTTCATAAAACTCTGGTCAATGCGCCCGGCCCGCTGAATGGTCAGATATCTTTCGATAAATATGTAAAGTGCAATCACTGACAATACCAGCAGAACGAGCACAATGATCATCCCCAACGGACCGCTCTCCAGGATCACGTCAAAAAAACTCTGGGATTCCATCTCCCGCTCCAAATCGGCCGTCTGAAAAAGAAACAAAAATGGCTGCAACATTTAATTCGTGGTTTTAGTTTTGATTTGACATTTCCGGCTGAATCGTTATTCAAAACGCGGCCGCCGTTCACAAATTATTTTTAAAGGGCCTAAATTTAACAAATTCTCCGAACGATAGGGATTCCTGGGGCAGGGTATTCTTTAGAAGATGGCAGTCCGCGGTTGGCAGTTGGCAGTTGGCCCTGCCCATTCCGCTTTTCTCCAACCACTAAGGCCATCTACCCGTCCTCTAATATACGGCCGCCGGTCACTCGTGTTGCAAAACTTTACCCAAAGACGCCGCGTTTCATCAAAGTCACTTACATAATCGTATTTTCTATGCGTCTGCTTTCACAAAAACGCCTCCTCCGGCTCATCAACTGGTATCCGCCCTTTATCGGCGCCGGCATAAAAATGACGGAGCTGAGCGACGACTTCACCTACTGCCGCACCCGCCTCAGGCTGCGCTGGTGGAACCGCAACGCCGTCGGCACGGCATTCGGCGGCTCCCTCTACGCTATGTGCGATCCCTTCTTTATGCTCCTGCTCCTGCAGACGATGAGCGCCAAGGAGTACATCATCTGGGACAAGGCCGCCAACATCCGCTTCCGCCGGCCCGGCCGCGGGGATGTGTACGCGGAATTCCGCATCCCGATGTCGCGCGTCGAAGAGATGAGACGGGAAGTGGCCGAAGCGGGCGGTAAGAAGGATTTTGTGTTTCACACGGAAGTGAAGAATAAGGAAGGCGAAGTGGTGGCGGAAGTGGAGAAGGTGGTTTATGTGAAATGGAAAAAAGAAAAATGAACAGCCTCTCAATTTTCTATAAGGGAATTATTGAGCATTAGGCACCCAAAGTAATTTCCTAATTTTGATCTTTCGGGCAACAACTACAAAACGGATTTGGGGTTAAAAAAAATTTCTCTTAGGGTCTTACTTCTTGGAGAGAATCTACTTATCTCAATCTTTCGAATTAGGTAAGTATTTTTTTCGATCCAGTAAACCTTTTTAGAATCAATTCTAAAGTCCGAAATATTTCTGATCGGATCTGTATCTAATCGCTGTTCAGGACCTATTCCAGGATCATAGTAGGCTCGTGTCTTTATTCCTATTCTATAACATTCACTATCCTCTAATAGGGCGTCTGATAGCTGAAAAATAGTATCAATATAACCTGAGAAAGGGTTGTAGTTCATTTCTTCTGAAAAGAACAATGGACAAACCTCGAGACAAATCCCCTCAAAATAAATTCCTGATATTTTATTGATGTTTTTATCTTCCTCAATTTTTAGATCATCATTGTAGAATACACTGAGCTTTATCGAGTCCTGATATGATCTTCTCTGTAACAAACTCTGTCGAGTAACATGTGGCTTTACATCTTTAAGCGCAAAATACCATTTTCCAGTATTTCTATCCATTTTTGTTTTAAATTCACCCTGTTTGATTCTTACAGGGATAATTAAGTCATTTTCTAAATAAGAAATGGTATAATATCCAGAATCTGAGTATGTCTTGAGACTCTTATACTTTTCCACTGTCTGATTCAGAAGAGTTCTCGGATTCTGTCCCAAGACATTAAAAGAGGTCATAAGACAAAAGAAAAGCAAGGCCTGTGGAATCATAAGTTATTAAGTTTACCTTTACCAATCTTTGAAAACCTGCCTGGTTTTATAATAAACATGGAGATTTCAAGACTGGTACAGGAGCTAATTATGTTAAGCTTTTGTAAGGATAAAATCAACTAGTTAACAATATACGTCGTCGCAATATGCATTCCCAAAATTGAAGTTATTAAGTGCACCAGCCAAACATTCCGCATAAGGGAATTGAGGATTAAATACATATCTTGAAACACAATAATCCATATGGTCATAATAATCAACTAATACTGCATCCGTACATGCTTGCCATCCTTCGTCACATGGACCTGGCACTCGAAACCTCACAGAATTACTTTTTCTAAAAATCTCCATAGCATTTATCCAAATGCTCTCCCTTTCTTCCATAGTAGTAGTCGGAAATTTATTGAGTAAATCCTCGCTGTAATTTTTCATTAATTCAACAACATTATTCTTGATGAATGTTTCGAATTCCTCTCGATCAGCAAACCCGAATCTTCCTGGTAAAGATAGTTTGGTGTACTCCTCTTTTTTCATGTCCATATAAATGGAATCTTTTCTACTAGTAAGAAAATTTTTCCATTTCACAAGGTCTTTGAAACTTTCATTGCTAGCGAGGAATGCTACCTTGGATTCGAGAAGTGAATTATCGTCCTTATGACAACCGAATAGTAGGCAAAGGCTAATCAATGCGATAAATAGTTCTTTCATTGCAAAAAGTTTTAAGAATTATTAAAAAAAATGGACAATAAGGAATACCCAGGTACTCATAACAGACCAGATAATAAACCGGCTTTGGAATAGAAGCCTTTACATACACCTAATAGCATATGATCCTACTCCATTCAACGATGGGAATTCTACCCTTCTGAGTGATGCCATGCACAGGACTTAAAGCCAGCACACAGCCAATTCCAAGACGCCTTGAATTTTAAGTTATTGGTTCAATGATTTTCTAAGCCTGAAAAGCAGGCAACAGGATCTATGGGATTGTCGTCGAAAACAATCCAGTCCTAGGATAGCAGTAAAGCGTTTTGATAATTCCGGGGAAGTCTTTGTGTTACTATATCCAAATATACAAAACCCGGCTATATGATGCGATATTTATAACAAAAAAAAACGAAAGCATTGATCCATTATTTTCCACACCCTATTCCGATAATTTGTCATCCCAGCGAAAATTCGCTAATTTGGCGAGAACTTCGCCCGACGGGGCGCTGTTTTTTTGGAGACGCCAGATATCAGATGTCAGATGCCAGACGAGAAGAGGCCGCCAAAACCGGAGACCGTCTGACATCTGATATCTGGTATCTGGTATCTGGTATCTGGTATCTGAAACCTAACATCTTTCAATCATCCACACCTAACTATTAACCATAATGAGTAGACGAATAACCAAAGTAGCCGTACTAGGCTCCGGCGTGATGGGCTCGGGCATCGCCTGCCACTTCGCCAACATCGGACTGCCGGTGCTCATGCTCGACATTCTGCCGCGCGACCTCGGCGAGGAAGAAAAAGACGATCCCGCCGCCCGCAACCGCGTTGCCGATCAGGCGCTAAAACAAGCCATCAAGAGCAAACCCGCACCGCTGTATCGCAAGGAGTTCGCCTCCCGCATCACCACGGGCAACTTCGAGGACGACTTCGAAAAGATCAAAGACTGCGACTGGATCATCGAAGTGGTGGTGGAGCGGCTGGACATCAAGCAGCAGGTTTTTGAAAAGGTAGATAAATATCGCAAAGAGGGCTCGCTGGTCACCAGCAACACCTCGGGCATCCCCATCCACCTGATGCTGGAGGGGCGCAGCGAGGATTTCCAAAAGCACTTCTGCGGCACCCACTTCTTCAACCCGCCGCGCTACATGCGCCTGCTGGAGGTCATCCCCACGCCGAAGACCGATCCCGCCGTCGTCGACTTCTTTATGCATTACGGCGACATCTACCTCGGCAAGCAAACCGTGCTTTGCAAGGACACCCCCGCCTTCATCGCCAACCGCGTCGGGGTGTACGCCATGGCCAAAATCTACCAGCTCACCGAAGAACTGGGCCTCCGCATCGAGACGGTGGATAAACTCACCGGCCCGGCTATCGGCCGCCCCAAAACGGGCACCTTCCGCCTCGGCGACCTCGTCGGCCACGATACGGCCGTCAAGGTCATCAAAGGCATCAAGCAGAACTGCCCGGACGACGAGCAGGCCGAAACCTTCGAAATCCCTAAGTACCTCGACTTCTTGTTGGAAAACAACTACCTCGGTAACAAAACCGGGCAGGGTTTTTATAAAAAAACCGGGGAGAAAGATGAAAAAGGAAGAAGCGTCATTTTATCCCTGAACCTGGAAACGCTCGAATACGAAAAGCAGCAAAGACCCGACCTGCCCAGCCTGAAAACGGCCAAACAAATCGACGACCGCGCCAAGCGCATCCGGGCCATCTTCGACGCGGAAGACAAGGGCGGCGAACTTATCCGGCGCTCCCTGCTCGGCCTCTTCGCTTACGTCTCCAACCGCATCCCCGAAATCTCCGACGACCTCTTCAGTATCGATGACGCCATGCGCGCGGGCTATGCCTGGGAAATCGGTCCCTTCGAATACTGGGACATCGTCGGCGTCAAGCGAGGCGTCGAACTCGCAGAAGAACAAGGAGAAACCATCGCCGGTTGGGTGAAGGAAATGGTCGAAGCCGGCCACGAGCAGTTCTACAAGCGCGAAGGCGGCAAGCGGCTGTACTACGATATTGAAAGCAAATCCTATAAAGTCGTACCCGGCACAGATGAGTTCATCATCCTGGACAACTACCGCGACAAGCCGCCCGTCCACAAAACCAGCGAAACCGTCCTGCACGACATCGGCGACGGCGTGCTCTGCCTCGAATTCACAAGTTCCTATAACGCCATGGGCGAAGGTGTGCTGCGCGGCATCAACGAGTCGATCGAGCTGGCCGAGGAGGGCGACTGGAAGGGGCTGGTCATCGGTAACAACGCCAAAAATTTCACCGTGGGCGCCAACCTCATGATGATCGGCATGTTCGCCTTCCAGCAGGAATGGGACGACCTGAACTTCGCCGTCAGCATGTTCCAGCAAACTACCATGCGCTGTCGTTACTCCAGCATTCCGGTGGTGGCGGCCACACAGGGCTACGTCTTCGGCGGCGGCTGTGAAACGCTGATGCACTGCGACGGCGCCGTCTGCGCCGCCGAGTCCTATATCGGCCTGGTGGAAGTCGGCGTGGGCCTCATCCCCGGCGGCTCGGGCACCAAAGAATTTGCCGTCCGCGCCTCCGACGATTTCTGCGAGGGCGACGTCATGATCCCGCAGCTGATCGAGCGCTTCAAAAGCATCGCGATGGCTTCCGTGGCCACCTCGGCTCACGAAGCTTACGACTACGGCTACCTGAAGCACAGCCGCGACAAGGTGGTGCTGAACGTCAACCGCAACATCGCCGAAGCCAAGGAGCTGGTCCTCGAACTGGCCGAA
>CAYVVK010000012.1:0-2944 GCA_964454855.1 uncultured Phaeodactylibacter sp.
AACCGGGCGAATGATCTGGCAGAAGCTGGATCCTCAAAAAACGGTAAACAATCTTGTCGACGAGCTGGCAGAGGAATACGATGCACCACGCGACACCATTAGCACAGATGTTTGCGGCATTCTAACTGAACTGGTAAATCTCAAAATGGTTCTTCCCGTGAATTGATAGCAAAATATGACAAATTAGATTGTCGGTTGCTACAAGCTAAGGAAAGGGCGTTTAAAGAAAAGAACGTTGGGGTGAGAGCAACGAAGCCCAACACACACTGTTGTTGAACAATCCATGGCAAACACCAGCAAAACAGAGATCACACTTTCCGGCAGTGCCTTCTCCGGCCTGATGCAATCGGTATTGAGCCGTGGTGCCTCATTTCGTTTTCAGGCAAAGGGCCAGAGCATGTCTCCTTTTATCCGCCATGGCGATATTATTACGGTTACAAAAGTGGAAAACAATACAGTCCGAGTTGGTGATGTTGTCGCCCTGCTTAATCCTGCAAACAACGCCACCATTGTTCACAGGATAATAAACGTTCGGGATGACGGCATTCTACTCAAAGGAGACAACTGCACCACAGCCGATGGGGTTTTCTCTTCTGATACCATTCTCGGCATGGTTACCAAGGTAGAACGTGGTAATAAGCGGGTGAAATTTTGCCTGGGCCCGGCCAAAAAGAGCATAGCCTTAGTCTCAGCAAACGGCTCACTCAACACGGTTTTGCCATTGCTGCGCACATTCAAAAAGATTCTTTTTTTACAGAAGCAAAACGCCAAGGCATAGCTTCAGAACATTATTAAATAAACTATCAATGACAAATACCTACACTACAAATCAAACGCTTCCCGATCTCGCCCTTTGGCAGAAAAAAAGAGACAAAAATGCTCTTTTTTCCTTTACCCTCGAATTGACCGCTAGATGCAACAACAATTGCCGCCACTGCTATATCAATCTACCGGAAAACGATCCGAAAGCAAAAGCCGAGGAACTCACCACAGAAGAGATCAAAAGCATCGTCGACCAAGCCGTCGACCTCGGCGCGGTTTGGTGCTTGATTACCGGTGGTGAACCCCTTCTTCGGGACGATTTCGAAGAAATCTACCTCTATTTGAAGCGCAAGGGGTTGTTAGTTTCGGTCTTTACCAATGGCACCCTGATTACCCAGAAACATATTGATCTCTTTAAAAAGTATCCCCCAAGAGACCTGGAGATTACCGTATACGGCATCACTGCTAAAACCTATGCAGCCGTCACCAGAAAACCAGACCTTTTTCCTGCATTTATTGGCGGGGTAAACTTGCTCCTAAAAAACAAGATCCGTATCAACCTTAAAAATGTCACCATCAAGGCTAATCTTGGTGAATTTCAAGAAATTGCCACCTTTTGTCGTCAGCATTCCAGCGCTCCTTTCAGGTTTGATCCTCTTATTCATCTGCGTTTCGATCGAGATGAAAAGAGAAATGAAGAGATTCGTAATCAACGGCTCTCGCCGGAAGAAATTGCCGTTTTGGAAAGTTCAGATAAGGCACGTTACAACGCATTGAAGGAAAATTGTGCTAAGTTATTCCCATATCAACAACCGAAAACGGAAAGCTCATTTTTATTTAGCTGTGGGGCAGGGTTGTCAGACTTTACTGTAGGCCATAACGGCCTTTATCGGCTCTGCTCATCTCTAATGCATACAGATTGCATGTGTGATCTTAGGGAGAAATCCGTTAAAGACGCAAGAGAGATCCTTGTGCCTAAAGTGCGATTGCTACAGTCAAATAGCAATATATTTTTAGGTAATTGTGCTGTTTGCCCCCTGGTAAACCTTTGCTTGTGGTGTCCGGCCCACGCATATCTCGAAACAGGCAATATGGCCCACTTTAGCCAATATTTCTGTGATGTCGCGAAAAGCAGAAGTTCCAATATAGAAAGATCTTGAAATATTAGAAAAAACATGTTAGGAACATTATCAATATTAACTGGTAATAAATTCACAAACGGTGATAATTATGAAGAAAATGTGGTGTAAACCTCAACTTAATGTTATGTGTCGTGGAACTCAAGAAGAAAGAGTTTTGTATGCCTGTAAAGTTTACGATGGCGTCGCTTGGGTTAATGGACCCGCTAGTAATTTGTGTACATCTCAGTGGACTGGACGACATGAAGTGTGTTCCCAGCAAGGAAACACATAAGCGATTTTTTAATAAGATAAATAACAATGGGACATAGTCTAATTAATTATTAAACCATTGTACCGCTTTCATTATTGTTGAGTATTAAGCCGAGTGATTAGCAGCTGGATTACTGAACTAATCTATGCGCCATATTTATCTCTTAACACTTTTTTGCGCAACCGCGTTTCAAGCCTGTATCCTTGATATAGCCTCCTGCAAAGAAACCGCCCAAGTCGAAAAGTTACCTGGTGCAATCCAGCCAATCCAACATCCCCAGCCCCTACCCCTCAAAAACAACAGCTTCGAAGTCTACGAGATAACCGAAAAGGGGGAGCAAATCCCTTCCTGGGAGTATTACGGTGGTGCCAAACCGCGGCAACTCAGCGAGCAAAGCTACCACGGCGAAAGGGCGATGCGCCTTGAAACCGGCTTTGTCAGGCAGCGGGTAACCATTCAAAAAGAGCATCAGGATCAACCACTCACAGTCTCGCTGCATGCCAAGGGCAGCGGCGAGCTGTTCTTTTGGTTTTTGCCCGTCAGGAAAGAAGGGGAGAAATACATCAATACCTATGCCGATGGCTGGAAAGGCCGAAGCGTTTCCTTCCCTCTCGCAAACGAATATCTGCCGTACTCCTATACCATGGAGCAGATCCCAGAAGGGACCGAATATGTCGAAGTGCATTTTGGTTCCTATGCGGCGATTGATGTCTATTTTGATGATGTCGCCCTCGTTGTTGGAAATCTGCAGCCTATAGAAGAAACCGCTCTATCCCAAACTACATTGCCG
>CAYVVK010000012.1:3044-25575 GCA_964454855.1 uncultured Phaeodactylibacter sp.
AAACTCGTTAATTTCTCATCCCACACCAACAATCCCATATTCACCTTCCAGTTGCTGGCATTAGCCCAGGAAGAACAGATACACGATGCTGGAAAAACGCATCAGCCAGACGTTCCGCCGCAGTTGACGGCCGGGGCGGAACTGCCCATGCCCCCAGTGCTGGAGCAAGATCGGTTTCTCCAGGGTTTTCATGTCGAGCCGTGGATGTTTAATATGCCCGGCTGGTTGAAACTCCAGCCTCGCCCGCCGCTCAACGAGTGGCCGCCGTTCAGGAAAATGGTGCTGGAGATGAAGAGAATGCACTGCAATCTGGTCTGGCTCTTTCCTCCCCGTACCTGGGTTGCAGTCCCTGGACGCAAAGGTGGCTACCCCTACGATGTCATGTGGCCCAGTGCTTTTTTTAAATGGAGTCATACCGAGCATTTGCTTAAAGAGGTAACCGAAAATCTGCAGGCAGAAGGCTTCAAGGTTTTTACTCAGTATCGTTTTCCTAACTGGCAGAAAAAAACACGACCGACGAGCGAGCCGGAAACCCCGGTCATCGACTGGCACCGCCGCACCTTTTTCACCGGAAGCAGTGTCGAGATGGCCAGAGAAGGCGTCGATGGCGTGCCGGTCTGTCTCGACGAGGAGTATTTCGGCGGTGTGCGTTACCCGGGCCAGTTCTTTACCTTCAAAAAAACAGACCTTACAGGAGATGGGGAAGAGGAAAAAGCCCTGCAGGAAAACCTGCGCCATAACCAGAAAGTGGCGGCCAACCGCCATGGCTTCAGCAAGCGCTGGGGTACTGCAACCTTCCCCGAAAAATTTGAGGACACAGAGTTGTATCGCCAGTGGGTGATCTACTATTACGAACAGATAGCCTCCCACTTCAATGAAACCGCCCTGGCGGTAAAGGCGGTCCACCCGGAGGTACTGACGGTGGCCAACATCGTCAATGGCGAACAGTTTAACGATCGCTTTCGCTACGGCTGGGCCTACGATATTTTCGGCCACCAGGCCGATATCGACTATCTGGGTACCGATCCCTACCATACCCGCGAAGCTTCCAACCTCGGCCACTATCTGCCCAGCAAGATCACCAAAAACCTGATCGCCTCCAACAAAAAACGCAGCACCATCGTTACTCTTAATTTTCCATGGGGACAGTCGAAGGAGAAACACCCTCTCACCTATGTCGTCCATCCGCCGATTAGCACCATCGGTTCTGTCCTTGGCCCCGCAATGCACGGGGCCAAAGCCTTTGCCTTCTGGCGCTATAACTATGCCTTTATGGAAGGTTACGACCGCTATGTGGAACAGGTATTCGGCATGCTCGATACCTTTGCCGCCTGGGGCGGCAAAAAAGCGGTTATCCCTAAAAAGATAGCCGTACTCCGTTCCCGTACTTCGGAAGACTGGTGGCAGTTGAAGATCAGGCATGGCAGCCGGGGTAGCGCACGGATAGATGAAACCCTGGGCCACGACAACGATAAATGGCTGGAGGAGTTTTTACTCACGGAAGGCTACCCATACGAACTTTTTTATCTGGAGCACCAGGACGATTATCACCATCTGGCTGAATATCCACTCATTATCCTCCCTTTCCCCTATGCCCTCAGCAAAGAAGCCCATCAGGTTATCGAGGATGCGGCAGACAACGGCTCCAAGGTGCTGCTCTTCGGTAAACAGGGTGAGGTGGACGAACTAGGAAACCCCCATCCTGTCCTTCTTTTTGCCGATATGATCGAACGACAACAGGCACTCTTAATCTCCACTGACCTTCGCGACAGTGGCCATTTCCCTGATTTTCGTCATAATATGAAAACAATGGCCGATAACTTCCTGGGACCGGCAACCTCTTCTGCCAACACCCATGGATCCGATATCCAGATCGGTTGGCTTGAGGGCCTTAACAATGCCCGCTTTATTCTTTTAATTAACTGGGAGAACCACGAGGCAATTGTTGATCTCAGTGTGTACGAAGACGAAAAGGCACAGAAACAAGGTAACCAGGCCAGCCACTATCGTGTGCTTTCCCGCAGTTTAGACACGCTGCACGAAATGGAAATAAATGGCAAAAATCGGCTCACTGCTAATGATCTGCAGTCTTTTCGGGTGAAGATGCAAGCAGGAGAGGCGCAGATACTCAATATTGCAGTTGCCGCAAATGGAGGGAAGTAAGATTCTACATTTTGTCCAGATTGTTGCAATTGGCAGCCCAATGCAAAAAACCAACAAAGCCAAATCAAAAGACCAATCAACCTCCAAGCAATTTTTGCAATTTTCCTCTTTACTCCATTTCCGAGATAGTGTTAAATGCCTCCCTGACTCAGGGGATTAGTTAGTGAATAGCAGTGTGTTATGTGTACTGGATCTTTCACAAGATATTTACCTATTGTAGGGTACTGTTTCCAGACCCATTCCTTCGGAATCTTGCGCTTCAGTGCATTTTTAGGCAAGATCCCCATTCAGAAACAGATCTGCTTCCTTAGTAATCCACCAACAATAAAATGTTTTCGCTATCGGTCGAGGTGTATTCCGACGGTATACATGCCATCGGTTTGACATGTTTGTCACAGAGATTTTCAAAAACAAAAAAGAAACTGTGGCAAAACATGGAATCATTCGATATTTGGTAATAGCGAATTAAGAAAATGTTATTATGTCCCCGGTTTTTAAAGATAATATTCTAGATAAGGTATAATCAGGTTGCAGGATCTGATTTCATGTAAAGATATCGCGCAATGGGTACCCAGATCGTGAACAATAATCTGAGGAAAAAACCGTTGGTTACATTTGCTGTTATTGCATACAATGCTGAGAAATTTGTGCGCGAAGCAGTTGAGGGTGCATTTGCTCAGGGGTATACTCCACTCGAAATAATTCTATCCGATGATTGTTCAGCTGACCATACCTTTGCTCTAATAAAGAAAATGGCTGAGGAATATCGAGGCAAAAATCATATTGTATTGAATCAAAACGAAATCAACTTGGGGATTGGCGGCCATGTCAATCGTATTATGGAATTGGCAAAAGGTGAGTATATCATCATTGCTGCCGGGGATGATATTTCTGTACCGGAACGTACCGAACGGATAATGGAAGTCTTTAGCAGCTGTAATCGAAACATAAGGGCGGTATTTTCAGATTGTATTGAGCTTGATGGTTACGGAAAAGAACAGGGAATTGTCTCTGCTAAGCCCCCAGAACGATTCACAGAGCTTCCTGAAATGTGTAGGCATAAGTTTCGTGGCATTACGGGGGCGACTAATGCGTGGCATCGCAGTGTTTTTGATGCTTTTGGCCCAATGGGCGAAAATATTGTTTTTGAGGATCGTGTAATAGCTTTTCGTGCTGCTTTACTAGGTGAGATATGTCACATCCCGCTCCCATTGGTTCGTTATCGACGGCATGATACAAATACAGTGGGGATGTTTCACTCTGCTTCCAACGATGCCATGCGGAAAGTCCTAGAATGTTTTCAGGATGTGTACCTTAATAATGCCAGGGATCTTGAGACACATGCTGTTAAAGGTGATATAGATCATCGGACAATGGTGAGATGCAGAAAAATTATGCGCCGAGAACTGGCAAAGATAAATGGTTATTTCCGATTTCTTTCCGGTCGATCGCCGTTAATAATTGTAGGGTTGGTACAAGTGCTGATTAATGGCGGCAACCCATCCCATGCAATTAGACGAAGGATGTACAACAGCGTAATTTGGAAAATACTGTTTTCTAATAAAGAGCAAAGTATTTAAATTGAAAAATTGAACTTTGAACATATCAACTATGAACAGTGTGCCTGTCCCCCTAGCCAGGCCCCCAATGAGCACGGACCAGAAAGAATTGTGAAAATACATCCACTGACAGATGTTCAATCAAAAAATATCGGGCAAGGCACCAGTATCTGGCAATATGTTGTGGTGCTGCCAGGTGCGCAGATCGGAGCTGACTGCAACATCTGTTCACATTGTTTCATCGAGAATGATGTGATTATCGGAGACCGGGTGACCGTCAAGAATGGGGTGCAGGTCTGGGATGGTTTGCGTATCGATGATGATGTTTTCATCGGCCCGAACGTGACGTTTACGAACGACAAGTTTCCATGCAGCAAAGCTGATTTTGAACTGCTGTTCACTCGGGTTGCGCGTGGTGCTACGATTGGGGCCAACGCGACAATCCTCCCAGGTTTGACGATTGGCGAAAAAGCAATGGTGGGGGCGGGTAGTGTCGTGACCAAAGATGTGCCTCCCGGCGCAGTTGTTGCGGGAAGCCCTGCAAAAGTTATCAAGCGCATCTAGAGCTAATATGAATATAGAGAGTTGCAAAATCATCGACCTACCCAAAGTCACCGATCCGCGAGGAAATCTGACATTCATCGAAAAGGGCCGGCATGTCCCTTTCGATATCCAGCGCGTCTATTATCTCTACGACGTGCCGGGTGGTTCCGAGCGCGGTGGCCATGCTCACAAGGAACTTAGCCAACTGATTATCGCTATGGCAGGCAGCTTCGATGTCGTACTCAACGATGGCACCGGGGATAAACGTTTCCACCTGAACCGTTCTTACTATGGCCTGTATGTCTGCCCGATGATCTGGCGGGAACTCGACAACTTCTCTTCCGGCTCGGTCTGCATGGTCTTGGCATCTAATCTTTACGATGAATTAGACTATTATCGTGATTATGACGAATACCTGTCCGATTTGAAAAAATTAAAATGAACATCCCTTTTCTCGACCTAATTGCCCCCTACCTTGAACTCAAGGAAAAACTTGATTCTGCGTATCACCGTGTGATGGAATCCGGTTGGTATATCCTCGGCCAGGAGGTCGAAGCTTTCGAGTTGGAGTTTGCTGCCTACTGCGAAGCGCAGCACTGTATCGCTGTTGGCAATGGTCTGGATGGCCTGCATCTGATACTGCGAGCAATGGAGATTGGCCCCGGCGACGAGGTGATCGTACCTTCCAGCACCTACATTGCCACATGGCTGGCGGTGTCTTACGCTGGGTCGACGCCGGTACCGGTGGAACCGGACGAGCGGACTTATAATATCAATCCTGATTTGATCGAAGCTGCCATCACTAAGAAGACCAAGGCAATCATCGCAGTACATCTTTATGGCCAGCCAGCCAATATGGATGCGATCAACACAATAGCACAGGTGTATGGTTTGCAGGTCATCGAAGATGCTGCTCAGGCGCATGGTGCCCGCTACAAAGGCAGACGTGCAGGGGCACTCGGTAATGCTGCCGGCTTCAGTTTCTACCCCGGCAAGAATCTTGGTGCCTTCGGTGACGGCGGAGCAGTGACGACCAATGACGACCAGTTGGCTGCTCGGATCAGGGTGTTGCGCAACTACGGTTCGCAACAGAAATATCACAACATTGTAAAAGGATACAACTCGCGGCTCGATGAACTGCAGGCGGCGCTGCTACGGGTCAAATTGACAAAACTCGATGAATGGAACGACCGGAGAAAGGATTTGGCCGCCGCTTATACGAGCGCTCTTGACGGGATTAATGGGCTGGTGCTACCCTTTGTCCCGGACTGGGCCGACCCAGCCTGGCATCTCTTCGTAATACGGCACCCTGGGCGGGATCGTCTACATGTTCTTTTGCAGGAAGCAGGCATCGGCTCCCTTATCCACTATCCGGTTCCACCGCACGCGAGTGAGGCGTATGCCGGTGAATTTGCCGGTACCAGGTTAGCACTGGCCGAGCGGTTGGCGGATAGTGTGTTGAGTCTGCCGATCGGGCCGCATCTTTCTTTTGATCAGTTGGATCACGTCGTCACTGTATTTGCCAGCGAATTCAGGTCAAGAGAAGAAGAGTGAGTTTGTAAATCGAAACCGAGAAAATGACTGCAAACCAGAATTCATACGGGCAAATTCTCAAATCTTCTTCAATTATGGGAGGGGCGACGAGTTTTACCCTGATTTTGGGGATGGTGCGGACAAAATTTGCCGCCCTTTTAATTGGTACGACCGGTGTGGGGTTGCTTGCCAACTTCACGGCCATGCAAGGGATGATTGGAGCCATTGCAGGATTGGGTATCAGCTCCAGCGCCGTGCGCGATGTCTCGGCTGCCGTCGCGAAAGAGGATGAGTTAGCGATTGGACGAACCGTACTGACGCTCCGACGCATTTCTTGGCTTACTGGCTTGCTGGGCATGCTGACGATGGTCCTCCTCAGTCCGTTTTTGAGCCAGCGGACCTTCGGTTCGGATCAGTATACCTTGGAGATCGCAGCTTTGGGGCTGATTATCCTTTTTGGAAATCTTATCGGTGGGCAGACCGCCTTGATCCAGGGCATGAGGCGAATTGGTGACATAGCTCGCCTAACGGTTTTTGGTGCTGTAACGGGAATCATCCTGAGCATTTCTTTTTATGTCTGGTTGGGCCTGCGCGGCATCGTTCCAGCCCTGGTTCTGACGTCAGCACTACAGCTTGTCTTCACGTGGTATTATTCTAAGAAAGTGCCTGTGCCAAAAGTAGCAATGTCATGGAGTGAAAGTTTTTGTGAGGCCGGGACCATGATCCGGCTTGGAATCGCCATGATGTGGACCGGGCTGATCGGCAGTATCGCTATATATATCACAAATGCAATGATCACCCACCATATCAACCTCCAGGCCGTCGGCATTTACAGTGCGGCCTTCGCCCTTTCCGGTATTTTTGTTAACTTTGTTTTGCAGGCCATGGGCGCAGATTATTATCCGCGGCTTGCTGGCGCCACCAATGATCATGCTGCGATGAACCGGTTGGTTAACGAGCAAACGGAAATTGGGTTGCTGTTAGCATATCCTGGGCTTTTGGCGACCATTTCACTCGCCCCATGGATCGTCCGGGGCTTTTATTCTGCAGAATTCCTACCTGCAGCTAATTTGCTGCAGTGGTTTATTCTGGGCTGCATGATTCGTGTAATTCAGTGGCCAATGGGTTTTTTACAGCTGGCGCTTGGCAAGTCGCTAATTTGGTTTTCAACCCAGACCCTTTTTACGGTTATCCATATCGGTTTAATCTGGCTCGGTTTGACGACTTTCGGCCTCGAAGGCGTATCGATGGCTTTTCCCCTGCTTTATGTGGTTTCTCTTGTCGTCGTCGTTCTTGTTGCCAGGCGGCTTACAGGATTCAGATGGTCAGGCCAGACCAGGCGGCTGTTGCTTGTTTTGTTGGCGATTGTGATGCTGAGCTTATTAGTGGCTCGCTTGATGGCGTTATGGCCTGCAACAATTCTAGGGTTTGTTGTAACCGCAGTCGCTTTGTTGTTTTGTCTCCGAGGTCTGGTGCAGCGGATTGGTTTGGAGCATCGCTTGACTCGTATCGTTTGTCGTCTCCCTGGAATGCGGGCGGTCTGCGGTCTACGTTGAGGGGGTGCTAGTGAGTGACGCGAAAATAGTTGTCCATGTCGGCTTGCCAAAGACCGCCACAACAACTTTGCAAACGGATGTGTTCCCTAGTTTAGTGAATACTAGGGTCAAGTATCTTGGTGTTTACCATCCCCGGGACGAACGTCCTTCATTTGAGCTTTATAGCCGTTTTTGCGAGGCAGTTGATTCCGGCGAAGAGATTTACGAATTGCGCACGTTGTTGGAGCAAGAGCTTTCCGCGGGAGTGTCCTTGGTTCTTTCCGAAGAAATGTTCACAGTGTCTAGCGGGAAGTTGTCATGGAGGGTTAAGCTTTCTAACCTCAGCCGGATAATTGGAGGGCTGGACTACGCTCTGATTCTTACTGTCCGAGAGCCAAGTACAGCACTTTTTTCATATTATTGCGAACTTTATCCGAGATTTCGGGATAGATACGCGAATTTTGTTGAATGCGCCCTGCATGACGAAGGAATGGAGATCTTCCATTACCAGAAGTTGATGGAAGAGATCATGAAAAATTATGAAAAAAAACGGATAACGGTTCTCCGTTTTGAAGATATTGTCAAAAATAAAATAGAAAGAATCTACGAGATCATTCCTACTGAAAAAAGACTCGCCGACGTTGCTGTTTTAGCTGAACACAACAAGCGTGTGCATAACAATAACGTCGTCTTAACAAGATATAAATTATCTGTTGGTGATTTTCTTCGCAAGCTTAGTGCTATATCAGGCCTAAGAAACGCAAAAAGGTATTGTCAATTTCGTAAAAAGCTACATCATATTGTTATTTTATTTGATCGAATGCAACTCAAGCAAGTAAAGATTAAGAAACCAACTCCATACGAAATGCAGTTTCTTAAAATGAAACTTTCGAAAGAGACTATTGCTTTATATGAGAACTTTAAAATTCGTTTTGATTGACAGGGTGCAGTGTGGGATATTCTTGGTCGCACGCCGACTGATTGGTGCCACCTTGCAGCCTATGGTGGAGACGGCTGCGCTTGTCGGCATGGGAATGTGTTGCGTGCGAGGGGGCAACCTTGATTTGCATGTGCCGGTTGAGTGGAGCGTGAATTTTAAAGATTGAGCAGTACAGTGTAATTGAGCACTTATAATAATTTAATGGTTGAAAGACACTGTTGACAAAATGGAACCTATTATTTGCCTGCAGATATGGATTTTGTTGAAAAAAAGAGAGTAGTTGTTGCCATCCCCATTCTTTTAACGGGTGGCACTGAAATACAGACATTGAACCTGATAAAAGTTCTTAGTGGTGCCGATTATTCTGTAATTGTCCTTTGCTATTACGAGTATGAACCTGATATGGTGGCTGGTATGGAGGCGGCTGGTGCCGAAGTTATACTTCTCCAACTCAGGCGTAAAGATGGGTTATTCAGCCTCACCAGGCATCTCTATCGGCAGTTAAAAATGTTGGCTCCGGATATCGTTCATGTCCAGTATGTTGCTCCTGGTCTGATCCCTATTATTGCCGCTCGATTGGCTGGTATTAAAAACGTGATTGCCACGGTCCATCAACCGGGGCGGACCTATGGCTGGAAGGCCAAGGCCATGTTGCGATTTGGAGCCGGATTATGCAAGATCTTCTTGTGTGTATCAAAATCCGCCGAAGAATCATGGTTTGGTGATAGTGCACTATTCGATCCCCAATTATATAAAGAAGGGCGCAGGCATTTTACCATCTACAATGCAGTTGATACCGAGCAGATTGGACGAGAGGTTAACTCACGGGAGGTGGCTGTATTACGCGATACCCTGGGGCTGCATGATAAGAAGGTAATTGGCTATGTCGGCAGACTGCGTTGGGAGAAAGGTGTACATATCCTTTTGGATGCCTTTGCCGATGTTTTGCGGGAAGCGCCGGATGTTGTCTTGCTGATTGTTGGGGATGGGCCGGATAGAGGGATTCTTGAAAAGCAGGCTGTGAACCTTGGTATAAATGAGCAAATCATTTGGTTGGGGCAGAAAAGGCAAGAAGAGGTTTATCGGATATACAGCCTAATGAATTTTATGGTTATTCCCTCTCTGTTTGAAGGATTCGGGTTGACTGCTGCCGAGGCGATGGCTGCTGGTGTGCCTGTTATTGCGTCAAATATTGATGGCCTACGAGAAGTTTTGGATAACGGACTATATGGTACCCTGGTTCCTGTGGATGACTCCTCTGTTTTAACAAAGGGAATTCGCAAGATGCTTAAGGAAGATCGTAAGAGACTGGATGATCTGGCTGTGAGGGGAGCAGGTAGAATAAAAAACAGTTTTTCGACTGAAAATTACTCAGATACTGTTCTCAAATCTTATTCACTGTTCGACAATTGATATCGATGACTATACAAAAACTACTAAAAAAGGTTCTCTACTCCACATATGCATCCGTCAGCAGAGCCGGTTATGGCATACTTGGAAAAAGAAAAATTACGGCTTTTGGCGAGCAGCTCTGTCTTGCACCCGAAACTGTTTTTCCAAACTATTACAATTTTAAATTGCCAAAGTACCTGTTTCCTTCACAGATAGTGCAATACACAGACTTTGTCCAATTGAATGCTATTTGCGCCCATATGCGTTTGTGTACTGCCAATCCTGTTGTTGTTGATTGGTGCTCACCACGGTGCTTATGCTATTTTGTGCGGTAAAATAATCGAGAGTAAAGGGGGAAAAGTTATTGCCGTGGAACCAAGCCCTGTTTCGTTTGGTGTGTTGCAAAGAAATATAAAACTGAATTCACTCGAAGATATTGTGATTCCAATTAACTGTGGTGTGTATGATTCTGCTGGTAAAATGTCGATAAATGAAAATGATGTTCAAAGTCAGCTCAGTATGCAGCCAAAAACAGAGGGCTGTACTGTCGATATTGTAACTCTTGAGAGTATTATCCATGAATACGGGATAGAAAAGATAGATTTGCTGATGATAGATGTTGAGGGTGCTGAACTACCGGTTTTGAAAGGTTTTCCTTGAGGGACGATTGCTGTAGATAAAATTTTTTGTGAACTCCACCCGTACGCTTGGAAGGATTTCTCCTATAGCGCTAAAGATTTATCGGACTTTTTTAGAAAATACAATTGTAGGTGTTTCGACATGTATTTTCAAGAACATGATTTGATATTACAGGATATGTATGTCGGGCCTACATTTCTTGTTCAGGCAGGTAGGAGCAGTACGGGATCAAGGGGCACCGGGGAAAAGGCTAAATTTTGTTCTTGAGTTAGAAATCACAAAAGCCAAAAAACAAGATATACAATATGAGAATTAGGATGCCAGAAAGACCCTTTATATCGATTGTCATGCCGCTTTATAATAAAGAGACTGGGGTAAAACGGTCTGTTGAATCTGTCTTGGCACAAACGTTTACTGATTTTGAGCTCATAGTTGTAAATGATGGTTCCACAGATAGGGGGCCAGAGTTCGTTAGAGGCATCGCTGATGAACGAATAAAGGTTTACGACCAGGAAAACCAGGGGGTGTCTGTTGCAAGAAATATGGGTATGATGCAATCTATATCTGATTTAATTGCTTTTCTGGATGCCGACGACGAGTGGTTTCCAAATTATCTGGAAACCATTGTCAGTTTAAAAAAAAAATTCCCATCTTGTAGGATGTTTGCAACTAGCTATATATATAGAGATCCGAATGGCTATGAACACGCGCCACTTATCCGTAATTTAGCAGTTGGTTTCAATGAGGGAATTTTAAATAATTATTTTAAAATTGCATCCCAATCAGATCCACCTATCTGGACATCTGCTGTTTGTATTAATAAGAAAGATATCCTATCTGTCGGTGGGTTTCCCGCAGGTATAAAATCAGGTGAAGATTTACTGACTTGGGCGAGACTTGCCACGCAATGTAAAATAGCTTATTCAATTTTGCCCAAAGCTGTTTATAACTTGCAAGAAAAGTTAGAGGGGAGGCCAGTTCGTTGTCCACAAAAAAATGATGTTGTAGGTCAATCATTGGGTCGACTTTTGAATAGAATTGATCAAAACCAAGTGGAAGATTTTAAAAAATACCTGGGATTATGGCATCAAATGCGTGCTTCATGTTATCTTCGTCTGGGTTGCCGTAAAGAAGCAACCCAGGAAATTTTGGCGATGTGGAGCTACGGGCATAGAGGTCTACGATTCTGGATTTTTCGTTTTTTGTCATTGATTCCATGGCCATTTAATAAGTGGACCAACAGTTTGTTTTCATATGTAAAAAAATATCAGAGACGATTCAATTAGCAATAGAGCCTTTTATGCATCTGTGATCCTAATCCGTTTTTCTGATACTGATAACATTACGATGATTAAAGAACCGACATTTATTGCCTCAGGGGGAAGAATTTGCGCAATATCATTTTTTTTGCATCTTCGCATAAGATTGGTTTAACAGGCCAATTGACAGAACAAGCTATAGTTTTCTCGAAAATGTATCCTAACCAGTTTCATTTTATTTCTGGTGAGAACGAACAGTATCCCGGTTTGGCTGATAAATTGGCCAACGGTAATGCTAAGCACATAATAATCAAAGGGTTAGATGAACACTCAAGGATATGGAGCCTGGTAAGAGAATTCAAAGGCATTATAAATACTCTTTTTCCTGCGTATGTTACAGTACAAACCAATTGGCAACTATTGATAGTAGTTTTGACAAAATATTTAACGGCCTCACACTACTCTATTGTATATATTGTTAGAGGATACCGCCATAATCACAGATATAAATCTGCTTTGGCTAGGTTGTTAATCGGTTGTATGTTGAGATTGTTTGCTAGAAAAGTTATCACACCTAGTTCTTTTGTACGCAATCGTTTCGGATTTTTAGGTAAAAAGAATGAGATAGTTTTTCTTGGTGAAGATGCTTTTTTTTTAAAAGATCATGCAGCTCCGATCTTTAATAGTAAGAAATTCTTTGTTTTTGGTGGTGAATTTAGAACTGGAAAAAATCAGGAATTACTGATTAGGGCATTAAAGGGATACATCACAAAAAGCAACGATTCTGATGTCGCATTGTATTTACCAGGACAAGGAGAAAAGCTTGAAAAATGCAAGTTGCTTAGCATGGAATTGGGTATAGCAGATTATGTGTTTTTTCCTGGCTTTTTGTCTCGAGAAGAAATGCATGCTCTTTATCTAAAATGCCAATTTGCGTTGGTGCCATCAAATGTTGAAACTTTCGGGCATTGCATTGTCGAACCTTTGCTTCTAGGGAGAATTGTTTTTACACGTCATGTGGGTGTTGCTGATGACGTGATTATTAACGGGCATAATGGGTTCTTTTTCGACGATGAAAAAAGTCTAGTTGAAAAACTGCTAAAGGTTGTCGGAAATGTTGAGTTGTGTAAAGCGGTGTCCCATAATGCAACGAAGGACAAGTGGCGCTTCAGCTGGGAACAGGTTTGTAGAGAGCAGTATGAACGCATTTATGCTGGAAAAACTATAAAAACAGAAGATTGATTTTTCCATATTCTCACGCTCCTACCAGTTAGCAATAAATAAGATTGCATACTCTTGTTTTTCCGGTGTGGTTGAAATTTGGTTATGAAGTGAGTTAAAGGAAATTTGGTTGCTGATGAATGGAATTATTAATTTAATAGTTGCTACAATTCTTTTATATATAGCGGTTTACTATTTGTTGGCAAAACTGCCCAAACATAAGTTGTTGTACTTTTCCAGGCAAGAATTGTTCTTACTTTTTATCTTAGCTACAGGTCTTTTCCAGACTGGTGGATTTTCAGTAGCTGGAGTCAATTTATCCGCATTGCGTCTGTTGCTATGGACAGTTCTTGCAGCATTTGCTCTAGTCGCTTTTAAAGGCAGAAGACTGAACCAAATTACTTTTGTCCCTTGGCCGATATTTTGGTATTCTCTTTTTCTTGGCTGGTGTGTTCTCCATCTTATTGCTTTCAGTCCTGATGTTATTTATGGTTTGAGATCTATACTCAAGCTTGTATATCCCTTTCTGGTTTTATTGCTTGCTTATAGAGTGAGTATTTCGAGCAATACAAGTGTTTATCTCCATCTTGTTTTTTTTGCTACTTTGGTAATATCGATTTTTACCAGTGGTGTGAGCGAGAAGATCCCTTATCTTGCCTACAACAACCCTCTTCTAACAGGAATCTTCTGGCCACGGGCAACATTTGCCGACCATGCAGCCATTATGGTTGGGGTTGGCCTGGCGCTCTGGAGTTCTCAACTGGCTGGAAAGCCTCTTTTCCCAGCAGTTGTAAATAGACCTTCCCGAAGGAGGAAGAAACGATTTCAGATTAGAAACTATTTTAAGGCCTGGCAGTATAAAGCCGCCTTGCTCTGGCTTTGTGTCTCCCCTCTGGCGGTTACTAATCGTACCGGGCTGCTGGCTACTGCCGGGTCCATAGCGACGTTTCTTGCATACAAGTATAAGCTGAAATCCATACCCTTTATTGTCGGGATCTTTTTTCTTGGACTGTGGATTGTTGTATATATGCCTTCCTTTCGGGAATCGACCTTTCGTGACAGCCGTGGCGTGACAATTGAAAGTGTGCGTGAAGTACAAAGTGAAGATATTGACAGTTCAGGGCGCTTTGCCATGTGGGAGCATCTGATGCAGCGTTTTTACACGCCAAATCAATTAGTCGGGTCGGGTATGGGTACGGTGCAGCATTTTATGTATACAATGGCCGAGACATCCTATGGCCCCTTTGGAAGGATTAAAGTGCCGCACAGCGAGTATGTGGTACTGCTTTGCGATCTTGGCCTTATCGGATTCGGCCTCTACCTCCTGACCGGGCTTTCGGCACTGTATCTGGGTATGAAGGCCGTATTTCGAAGGGACCGGACAGAACAGACGCTTGGTCTGGTGGTGGCTTCGTCCTTTGTCGCTCTTTTTTGTGCCATGGGTTTTGATAACCCACATCTCTATGCGCTGGGGGTGCATCAGTATCCCTTTGCCTTTCTCGGCATGCTGCTGGCAGTGCAAGCCGAGAACAGGAAAAGAGTTCGCCTCGCCCGGAGAGTCTCTCTCTAGCGATGAAGATTCTGCTTGTCCATAATTTTTATGGTTCTGCCGCCCCTAGTGGGGAGAATACCGTTGTTGCCGCTGAAAAAGCCATGCTGGAAGGACATGGCCATGAGGTTTTCCTGTATAGCACAAGCAGTGATTATATCCGCAGTATCGGCATTGCGGGTAATATTTTGGGGGCAATCGGCACGCCATGGAATCCGTTGCATCTGGCCAGGGTAAGGAAGGTTCTTGCCTCGGGCGGGTTTAATATCATGCATGTCCATAATACCTTTCCTCTGCTCTCTCCTGCTATTTTTTATGCGGCGGAAAAGACAGGAACGGCAGTTGTGCTAACGCTGCATAACTACAGGTTGTTTTGTCCGGCTGGTATTCCTTTGCGCAACAGCAGGCCATGCACGGAATGTCTGGACAGGAGGAGTGTCCGGCCTGCTGTACGTTATGGCTGCTATCGTAACAGCCGCGTTGCGACAGTGCCGCTGGCGCTGATGATCTCTCTGCATAGATGGTTGGCAACCTGGCAGAGACGTGTTGATGCCTTTATTGCCCTTACTGAATTTCAGGCGCAAAAGTTGACGGAAGCCGGATTGCCTGACGGCCAGGTGTATATCAAACCCCATTTCTATGCTTCCCCTCCAGCCCCCTTGCCTTGGGAGGCAAGAACGGGCAGTGTTATTTTTATAGGCAGACTGGGGGAGGAAAAGGGGCTCAAATACCTGATACAAGGGTGGCGGCAATGGGGGAAGGAAAGCCCGGAGCTGGAGGTTGTGGGGGATGGGCCGTTGATGGCCGAGCTTGTGCAAATGGTAGCAGATGCAGGGTTGAGTGCAAAGGTTCATTTCCTGGGGCAGCTTCCCTTTGCCGAAGTGCAGCAGCGACTGGCGCAAGCCAGGTTGCTTGTTATGCCCTCTGTCTGTTTTGAGGGTTTTCCCATGGCTATCCGGGAGGCGTTTTCTCTTGGTGTTCCCGCTGCTGTTGCCAATCTTGGTTCCATGCCCTGCATTGTTAATGATGGGCAAGACGGCATTGTTTTTCAGCCCGCTGATGGCAAGGATCTTTTTTTAAAGGTGCGATCTCTCTGGGATGATCAGGAAAAGCTGGCGGATATGGCTCAAAATGCAAGGGCCGAATTTGAAGGGAAGTATACGGAGGAGACGAATCATGCCCTCCTGATGGAAATTTACCACAATGCCATTGCTCACAAAAGGGAACGGAGCCTGTAAAGGGATATGTGCCTGCTTGTGGGGTTCTTCAAGACGAGATATGTAATAGTACTACCGGTAACTGGGAATGCTCTTCGGATCGATTGAATTTTACATATTTGTGGCGATCACCTTCTGCTGCTGGCTGGTTTGTCCTCTCAAACATCGCTGGAGCATTCTGCTGGCAGCCAGCTATATTTTCTATTTTTCCTGGAAGCCCTGGTATTGCCTGATCCTTATTTTCTGTACCCTTGCAACGTGGCTGGCTGGGTCCATGCTCGGCCAACGGAACAAACTTGAGAAGAGAAAGGGCATACTTGCCCTGGCCGTTGTTATCAACCTTCTACCGCTGCTGTTTTTTAAATATTTTAATTTTTTTAATGATTCTTTTGCCGGTCTTTTTGGTGTGGCCGATATCAGCTATCCTGTGCCACATTTGGATATTATATTGCCGGTTGGTATCTCCTTTTACTCTTTTCAGGCTATTTCCTACTGTGTCGATGTGTACAGGGGGAAAATTGAAGCGGAAGGACACATCGGCCATTTTTCGCTCTATCTTGCTTTCTTTCCCAAGCTCATCAGCGGGCCGATAGAACGGGGTGGCAGCTTACTCCCGCAGATTGTCGAGGGCAGTCGGTTCAGCCGGGAATTGTTTATGTCCGGGGTGCTGCTCTTTGGCTGGGGTTTGTTTAAAAAGATCGTTATTGCCGACCGGCTGGCGATGTATGTCAACATGGTTTTCAGCAGTCCCGAAGGTTTTTACGGGCAGAGCGCTATTCTTGCCATCTGGCTTTTTTCTTTACAGATATATTGCGATTTTTCGGCCTATACCGATATGGCCATCGGTTGTGGGCGTATGTTTGGCATAGAGTTGAGCAGGAATTTTTATTTTCCCTATTTTGCCCGGTCGATCACCGAGTTCTGGCAACGCTGGCATATAACGCTGACATCATGGTTTCGCGACTACCTGTATATTCCGTTGGGGGGCAACCGGGTGGCCGAGGGGAGATTTGCCGTCAATATCATGATAGTTTTTCTGGTGAGTGGGCTCTGGCATGGCGCTGCCTGGAATTTTGTCTTCTGGGGGGCCATACATGGTGTACTTTATCTGATGGAGAAGTTTACTTTGCCGCTGCGAAAAAGGTCGGCTGATTTTTTCAGCATTAATGGCCGTTTGCTGGATGTGGTGAAGATTGTTATTACCTTTAACCTTGTTTCACTGGCATGGGTGTTCTTTCGTGCGGCAAATATCGAGGATGCCTTTACCATTATTGGTAATGCTTTTATGCATCTGGAGTTACCCATCCGCATGATGTCGTCGCAGTTTTCAACATACCTGGCCTGTTGCTTTGCTGTGTTTTTTATCCTCTCGGAGATTGTGCTGTACTGGAGCTCGCGAACCGAGCACCGGTTTTTGCTTTCCTTGCCGGCAGTGGTCAGATATCCGACGTATGCCATTGGGTTGCTGGTTATTTCGCTTTTCGGGCTCAGTAGTAATGAGTTTATCTATTTTCATTTTTAACCGTCTGCAGTTATGAAAAATATTCTGATAAAGGCGGTCCTGGTGGTGTCTCTTATTCTGGTACTGGATAATCTGGTTTTTATCGCTTTGAAAAAAGGGATGGACAACTACTATGGTATGGATAAAGACGCCGAGGTATTGTGTGTCGGCCATTCCCATACCGTTCTCGGCATAGATGCCGAAAAGCTGGAAGAAGAGCTGCGGGTGCCGGTGGCCAAGTATGCCACAGCCGGCGCAAACACCCTGGACAGGTACTGGATGGTCCGCCAGTTTGTTGAAGAGCACCCTACGGTTAAATTTGTGACCTATGATGTTGATCCGAGGATGTTTGATTCCGAAGGATTGAGCTCTGCATCCTATACCCTGTTTTTGCCGTATATTGAAAATGAAGCGATACGAAGATACCTCAAATCGGAAACAACATGGCAGGAGTATTTTTCCAGCATGCTTGTTAAAACTTCCCGGTTTAGAGATCAAACCATAAATATCGCCCTTCGCGGTCTGCTGGGTAAGGTTGAAAACAAGAAAAGCACTCAGGTGAGGATAGAGGATTATTCCAGCTATCTTGAATATGAGAAGCAGCGTAAAATCCGAATTAACCCTGAAAGTGTCGATATTTTTTGGGAGACTGTTACCTATCTGACGGACAGAGGCATCATGGTGTATCTTGTTTTTTTGCCGGTGACGGATCTTCTCAATTCTGCCGATCCTGAAAATCAGGAGAGAGTGGTACAGATTTTTCGTGATATGGAAGTTGAAAATGAACATGTTCGCTTTCTTGATTACAACCGCGATTTTTCGCATAGATATGACCTGTTTTATGACCTTCGGCATTTAAATGGTGCCGGTAATGAGATTATGACAGATCTGCTGGTTGCTCAATTGCAGAGTGATATGAATGAATAGGTTGGCTCTGTCGGGATATTACGGGAACACTCTATTCAATTCCAATCTTAAAATGCACCAGCCAGCGTAACGCCTCTCAAGTTGATGCGACAAAATATCCGCCTCTTGCCCGAGATGAGGCGGACTTGCGCAAGGGGAAATGATTGACAGTGATTGCATTAAGTGCTATCATTTTATCTATGAACAGCAAGCATCGCAAAACCCTCGCGGCGATATTTGTCAACCCGACTAAGGCGACTATCCGCTTTATAGACATCGAGGGCCTGTTGATCGCTTTGGGGGCAACCGTCTCCGAGGGCAAAGGCTCGCGAGTGATGTTTCTGTTGCAAGAGGAAGAATGGCACGCTCATCGCCCCCACCCCGGTAAAGAGGCCAAGAAATACCAAGTCGAGGGAGTGAGGGAGTTTTTGCAGAGATTGGAGATATGGCCATGAACGTCATGAAATATCGTGGATATACAGCCAGAATAGAGTTTGACGACCGCGACAACATCTTTGTCGGCCACGTGCTCGGGATACAAGCCATAATCGGCTTTCATGGCGAAACCGTCAGCCAGTTGCGTGAGGATTTCCATAACGCCATCGACTCCTATCTCTCCGACTGCGCCAAGACCGGACGCAGCCCGCAAAAGGCTGCGAGTGGAAAGCTGATGTTACGCATTCCTCCCGAGGTGCATAGTGCCGCCTTGGTTGCCTCCAAGGCATCCGGCATGAGTCTCAACCAATGGGCGGCCGGAGTGCTTGAAAAAGCCGCCCACGAGTAATCGAGCCTGTTCCTTGGGAGCCTTCATTTTGGGACCGATTAGGGCAGCCAACTCACTGGGGAGGGAAGATCTCTTTTGAAGTAAAAAAACAATGAAAGAAGAATTGGAAAATATAGTCGGCTATCAGGTCAGTGTGCTTGATATAAAGGGTTCGATTGCAAAGATTGTTGCCTGGCTAGGTTCTGAGGAGAAGCGGAAAATATTTGTCTGTGCAAATCCACACTCACTGGTGCAGGCGGAGAGTGACGTGCTTTTTCAACAGGCTATTGGTGTTGCCGATCTTGTAACCGCAGATGGTACAGGTATTGTGCTGGCTTCGAAGGTCCTGGGTGGCAGGATACGGGAGCGGGTTACCGGCAGTGATGTCTTTTATGGCTTGAGTGAGGAGCTTAACCGGGCAGGTGGGCGAAGTTACTTCTTTCTCGGTTCGACGGACAAGACTCTTGCGGCCATAGAGAAGAAAATGGCAGACGACTATCCGAATATTCGCTTTGCCGGGTCGTATTCACCACCCTACAAGCCGAGTTTCAGCGAAGAGGAAAGCAGAATGATGGTGGAGGCGATTAACGCGGCCAAGCCCGATGTGTTATGGGTGGGGATGACGGCGCCGAAGCAGGAAAAATGGATCCATGAGCATATTGATAAACTGGATGTAAAATTTGCCGGGGCTATTGGTGCGGTTTTTGATTTTTATGTCGGCAACGTCAAGCGATCGCGTCCGGTTTTTCAGAAAATGGGTCTGGAGTGGCTGCCGCGGCTCCTGCAGGAGCCACGGAGGTTGTTTAAAAGAAATTTTGTCTCCAGCCCCTTGTTTTTGTATAAGGTGTTTTTGCAGAAATTGGGCAGACGGTAGGGGTGTAAGCAGGCATTTTTGGGGAAGAAATCTTTACTGCGTTGAGGATGGAGTGAAAAAGCGCCAGTAAAGATAACGGAGATAGCTTAAGGGCAGGGCTGCTTTACGGTTTTCCGGGTACAGGCTTTGTATCACTTGTGGAGGCGGTACGATTGATTTAAAGAAAGATATGGCCATAACATGCCCGTGGTCCAGTGCCAGGCGGTAGATGATTTTGTCTTTTAGAGTGAAGTGCTGGTCGTCAAAGCTCGATATATGGGAAGACAGCTTGTTGAGCAGGGTTTTGGAAATGGTGGTTTTGTGGATGCCGGCTTTGAAACGTTGCAAACCCTGTAGAGTTGAGGCATCTTGCGGCCAGAGTTGTTCTATCTGCTGTAGTGTCAGATAGCTCGTCTTGATCAAGCCGATTTTTTTCAGCTGATCGGCAAAAGAGTCCCATTTGATAACCTCGTCAAATCTGTAAAAAGCCCAGAACAAATCCACAAGATTGCGAAACTCCTTGAAGGCATGGCGATGGTGATGCATAAGCAGGAGGACCATGGTCATTTCCGGTTTCAGGGTCACATTACCTTGGCCATCCTTTTGCGTCTGTGCCCAGATATCTTCTGATGAGAGCTTGAAAAAGCCAGGTATGGAGAAGTTCCAGTGCAGTTCGATGGGTATTTTTCGGGAAAAACCCTCGGAGTAATATGTTGCATGATGAAGCCTGAGGTGGACAAAGGGGAGTGGGGTGGGATCTGCCCGACTGATATTGTTGCTGGATAATAGATCGTGTGTTTTCGAGATGTCTTGTTCCTGGATAAGAAGGTCGATATCACATGAGTTCCGGGCATTTGTGTTATTATATATCTGCTGCGCCAGGGCTGTGCCTTTTAAAACTATTGCTGGAATGCCATTCTGGTGCAGTGTTTTGATAACGTGCTCTTGTATTGCCTGCTGTTTAACGGATTGGCTCACCAGATTGAAGAATGAAGGCTTTTTTTTGTGGAGATAGGCGGCAGCAGCCTCATTGCCTCCTTGTGCTTTTACCTGTTCTTGCAGGAGCGTGTACACAAGTTGCCAGGTGTTGTATCGTATAGCACTTGTTTCGAGCTGGGGGATTTGACGTTCTTCTAAAAGAAGAGCATCTTTTCGGACTGGTGAAAGAAGTTGTCGGTATATTGTGTTCATCAGCCAATATTTGGGGTGTTTGCTAGTGTAAGAACGGGTCGGCCTGCTATCAGCTATCTATTGCTGGAGTTACTTTTGAAATTTTGGATCTCCTGATACATATACCTTGTATTTTCTCGAAGCGCTATCTGTAGGATTGGCTTATTGGGAATCATACAACAACCTCGGCAGAACGAAAAAGAGTCAGGATTGGGATGGCGGCAGTAAGCGATATAAAAATTTCCATTTGAATGCACCTATCATTTTGTCTATCTCCGGCCTGTCGCGTAACAAAGACCCTGTTGTAAGGTAGAAAGAAAGTTCAACGAGGCTCCCCCAGAATTTTATTACTTCTGTTGTATTGGTATTGATTTGTTGGGACAGCGAGGGTGGGTTTGGGGTACTAACGGCATAATATTGGGTTTCTATTTCTTGATTTGTGAAAAACTGGAGACACTCGAAGAGGAAGATAGTTCGCGGCAGATGGTATGCAGAGGTCACTACTATTACGGATGCAAATTTGTGGGCGGTTACCGTTTTTTGCAAAGCATAGACATCCTCAAAGGTTGATCGGCTTGTGGTGGAAAAAAAGAGCAGTTGGTCTATTTTGCCATATTTTTGTTCTATGTCGTTAAAGTCATCCGGGGATTGATTGACAATTAAAAGATTTGTAGAAAGGCCTTTTTCTGCCAAAAAATGTCCGGCCTTGATTCTTTGATCATCGCCAGGGAGGATAGTGATTAAATCTGATATTCCTTGGGGTGTATCGTTGTAGTTGGCGTTCAGTATCATAGAAGTCTGAAACACTGCTATAACAGTTGTCAGAACCAGAATGGATAAAATAAATCGTGTACATATTTTTGTGAAAATCATCGGCAGTGATTTATGAGGGTGTATTTTAGGCTGTTGTATCCTGTTGTAAGGTGGTACATTTTACTTTAGATGGTTCTAAAAATATGGTGCGTCTGTTAATGATATTGAACCTCAACTGCCGAACAAAAGATATTTGTGAACCTTTTCTTTTAGATCTTGAACCTGTTTGGCATCCAGGAAAAGCGTTTTGGTGGAATGGTAGACGACCAGCTCCACAACGCTGCCCCACATTTTAACGATTTCTTTGTAATACAGAACCATTTTTCCCGTGAAACTTCTGTGCTTTTCCACGTCCACCGGTGCGCAGCGGATTCGAACATTGCGGCCAATGACAGTAAGGTGTGCCTTGAGGAGAAAGAGTGCCCGGGGCATATGGTATGATGAGGTGATGAGGATGGCCGAGGTGAAGTTGTGCTGCTCGATGATTTTGGTGGCAATATAGACATCCTCGAAGGTGGATCGGCTGGTGCCGCCGTCGTGCAGGATAACGGGTTCGAGATTTTTATGTTTCTGTAATGTGTTGTAGAGTTTTCTTTCTGTTGAGTTGATTATTGCCAGGTTCGGGGCAAGTCCCTGGCCGACCAGTTCCCATGTGGTCGCAACACGGTTGCCACCGCCGGGGAAGGTGACAATCAGATCCGCTTGTGCAAGAGCACTGTCTTTCTTGGCAAAATAGACGAAGCCACAGATCTGCACCACGGCAACAAGCAGGAACAGGGCAACCGGCAGGAGAGCGATTTTGCCTAGTATTCTGACAATTGAGTTTTGCTTACGCATTGGGGATATTCTCTTTCATGGACCTGGCTTTGACTTCTTATGAATATTGTTTTGATTTCGATACACTTGATGATATCCCAAGATGTTCACGTAGTAAAATCATGTGGTAATATCTCCTTCGCCCAGGTTGGCAAAGGG
>CAYVVK010000013.1:0-25121 GCA_964454855.1 uncultured Phaeodactylibacter sp.
CATCCGGTATCGGGCTAAAAAAAAAGATCCAACAACTGGAAGAAGGCCAGTAACCATAATCCATGAGCCATGAAATTTTCCATACTCGACATTGAAACCACAGGCTTTTCTCCCAGGTTGGGTGACCGGGTGATCGAGGTTTCCATCATAAATACTGATCTCGAAGGGGAAATAACCGATACTTATGAAACCCTGGTCAACCCTAAAAGAGATGTAGGGCCGCATTGGGTTCACGGGATCACTGCCGAGATGGTGGTTGATGCGCCAACTTTCGATGAGGTATATCTGGATGTGCTGGATGCCATCAATGACGGAGTGATTGTTTGCCACAATGCCAGGTTCGATCTGAGGTTCCTGAACCACGAGATGAAAAAGGCGGGAGCGGAGATCGGGGAATTTAAAGGAATTTGCACCGTTGACCTGTCGAAGGGGCTTTTGCCCGGTTTGCCTTGCTATAAACTACCGGTACTGTGTGAATATTTTGATATTGAAATGAAGCGCGCGCATTCTGCCTTCAGTGATTCGTGGTCTACCAAACTCTTGTTCGATGAGTTGAAGACGAGGTATATTGATGAATTCGGATACGAAGATTTCCTGGCTTCTTTAGTTGAAGATTTCCTTCGCTGCTACAATCTTCCGAGGGCAGAAACAAAAAAGAGACAATACAAAAGGACGCACGCGTTTCAAAGTAGGGAGAAGAGGAACAATCACCTTAAAGAAATGCTGGAGCGGTTGCCCAATCGAAACCGGTCCGCCAACCTGCCCGTTCAGGAATACCTGAATATCCTGGAGGAAATCCTTGCCGACCGGATCGTTACCGAAGAAGAATCGGAAAAATTGCTGGCGCTGTCAGAGGACTATGAGATTTCCCATGAAGAGGCCATTGATATACATGAGGAATACCTGAGGAGGTTGGCCAGGGTATATTTGCTGGATCGGGTCATCACCGAAAATGAATACGCCGACCTGATAAAGGTGGCGAAGATCCTGGGCATTGAAGATAAGCTGGCGCTCATCATCGAACTGGAAAAGGCAAACCTTAGCTCGTTTGACAGTGAGTCCGCCGGCAGAAAAGAGGATATCATCGGAAAATCGGTATGCTTTACCGGCCAATTGAATTCCACCATCAACGGAGAACGAATAGACCGGAACTGGGCGCAGGAAATCGCCATGGAGAACGGATTGAAGATTAAGAGCGGCGTCAGCAAAAAACTGGATTTCCTGGTCGTGGCCGATCCGCATACGCAATCCTCCAAAGCCCGGAAGGCGAGAGAACTGGGGGTGAAGATCGTGGCGGAGCCGGTATTTTGGAAGATGGTGGGGGTGGGTGTTGGATAGTTAAGTAATTTCACCAAGTCGCAACGCCTGGCGATCTTGGCTGAACAGGATGCGGGACAGAGCGTCTGGTTCAACTGATATTTTCATGCAAATATTCCTGTAGCACCAGTTGTTGCCCTATTTTCTGCAGCACCCCCTACTCCGGCAGCCTCTTCAGCCACCCCATACACCGGTGAAAAATATCCGGTTTCACATACATCATGGGGCAGCCCCCGGGAATGACTTCCAGGCCGAGTTTTTTGGCCATTTCAAAGGCTTCGGGATCATAACTGCCGGGGTCATAGCGGTGAGCCTTCTGCTAATTAATATCCCTGACAATTTTTAGATCCCACCTGGAAGATCCCGAATCCGGATGCCCGCACAGCGGAACCGGAAACAGCTGATTTTTCCTTCCTGCAACGAATCGACACGGAATTGCAACGGATTGACACGAGCTTGCGCCCGTTCTGCCGGTAACTTTATCCGAGTAATATGAATTCGACTATTCAACAAAATCTAAAACCATTCCAATGAAACCGTTAACCCTACTACTCGCCCTGGCCCTGCTTTGCAGCTGGCCCATGCTGAACGCTCAGCAACCCCCTGCAAACGACGACCTCTGCAACGCCATGCCGATAAGCGTCGGCGAAGCGTGCAACGGCCTTCCGAACATCGACACCGATCTTGCCACCGCACAGCCCGATGAGCCGGTTTTCATTTGCCCCGGTGATGCTGGTGACACCATCGTCTACAACTCCGTCTGGTACAGCTTCACCGCGCCCGCCGGGCCGGTTTACATCCTCGCCGCGCCGGACGACAACTCCACAATTGGCCTGTCGTACCAGATGAACCTCTTCACCATGGACGGCGGATGCTCCAGCCTGTCCAGCCTGGAACTGGTGGATTGCAATACCCCACAGGTCAACCTGCAGACCGCCCCAGCCCTGCTCGCCACCCTGGAGGAAGGGCAAACCTACTACCTGCAGATCTCAGGCAGGAAGCTCTCCGAGAACCCCAGCCCATTCTCCAGCACGGGCTGCCTGTCCATCACCGAAGTGGAAGCGCCCGCCAATGACGATGCCTGCAACGCCATCAGCCTGGAGCTGAACGCCGACCCGCAGGTATTTACCAACGTCGGCGCCACCGCCCAGCCGGGAGAAGCGGCCATCGCTCCTCCTCCCGAAACGGGCGGGCTCCTCGCGGTCAACGACGACGGCTGGGCGCTCGGCGGCACTTTCATCGACCATTCGGTCTGGTTTTCCTTTACCGCCCCGCCCGGCGGCGGCAACTTCACGATCGACCTGACCGGCTCCTTTGGCATACCGGGAGATTTTAACACCCAGGTGGCAGTGTACGAAGCTACGGACTGCAACGATTTCAGCACCTATACTTTGGTGGGCGCCGCCGACAACAGGTTCCCTCCGGGCGGCGGCCTCCTGCAGATCTCGGCGGACCTTGATGTGATCTGCCTGGAAGGCGATAGAACCTATTACATACTGGTGGATGGCCAAAACTCTTTCGCGTTCCAGCCTATTTCCAGCCAGGGGTACTTTTCCATTCAGGTAAGGGGCGCAGCAATCCAGCCTCTGGGCGCCAGTATTCTCGCCGAAGGGCCAAACTGCCCGGGCGGAAGCGACGGTAGCCTCATAGCCCGCGGAACCGGTGGAGCCGGCGAGCTGTCCTACCTGTGGGACACCGGCGACGACGCCCCCGCCATCATCAGTTCCCTGTCGCCCGGCGAATACACCCTGACCATCACCGATGAATGTGGAGGCGAATATGTCGAAACGTTCACCGTACCGGAAAGCCATTACCCTCCGCTCACCGCAGATGCCGGCACGGATGATTCCGCCTGCGGCGGCGACATGGTGGAACTGAACGCCTCCGCCGCCGGGGGGGTACCCATAGATTCCCGCCGGGTTTTCCTGCAAAACTTCGCCAGCAGCGGAAACTTCCGCCTGATCAGCACCGAACTGGAACGCCCCGAACTACAGGACACCCTCTCGTCCACCCTGTCTGTTCAGTTCTCAGAAATGGAATTTGTAGGCGATGAGCTGTATGCCGTTTCCGAGAATAAGCTTTACCAGGTCAATACCTCGGCCGGCGAGCCGGCACTGATCGGCACCCTGGGCCTGCCCTCCGTCCGGGACCTCAGCTATGTGCCCTTTTCCGGAACGCTGTACTGCGTGACGGCTGATGGGGACGTTTACGAAGTGGACCCGGCTACCGCCGCCACTGCCTTCGTGACGGCCACCGGGCTGAGCTCCATAAACCAGGCCGCCATCGACAACAGCGGGACCTTGTATGCCCTCACCAATAGCCAGGAAATGTACTCGGCCAGCCTGAACGGCGGCGCGGCCACCCTGGTGGCGCCTTTCAACGCCAACCCCATTGCAGTCAGGGGTTTGGAGATCGACCCCACAGACGACAAAATGTACTTCACCGCCCGGACGGTGAACGGCTTTCCATCCACCTACTCCTGGCAAACGATGAACGAAGTGGATAAGGCCACCGGCACTGTGGTTAGTTTCATCCGCGACCTGTATTCTACTGCTACAACCCTTGCCTTTGCTATCCAGGCAAGGACGGTGGCGCCTTATCAGTACGCCTGGGCGCGTGCCGCCGGGCTGGACGATCCCGGCAGCCCCACTCCTGTTTTTACCGTGGAGGAAACCACCGCCTTCACCCTGGCCGTGAGCGACGCCTGCGGGCAAAGCGAGGATATAGTTACCGTCAGCCGCCTGCCCGACGCGATGACAGATGTAGACGTCACACTCAATATGGGCGACACCTACAACGGCATCGTGATCGAGGCCGACACCAGCATCACCGAGGTCTTCACCGCCGCCAACGGCTGCGACAGCATCGTCACCACCAACATCATGGCAGTCATCAACAGTGTGGAGGACAACTGGGCCGCTGAGGCCGTCCGGCTCAGCCCGAACCCGGCTTCGGCCACCCTGACGGTCATCACGGAAGGCGTCCGCGAGGGCGGTGCGCGGCTCTTCGTGCGCAGCCTTGATGGCAGGCTGCTGCTGTCTGTGCCCTTGCAGGACGACAGGCAGGAGCTGGATATTTCCACTCTGTCCGCCGGGCAGTACCTGCTGGAGGCCCGGAGCGGCCGGCTGTTTGCGGTGCGGCGGTTTGTGAAGATGTGAACAGTTGGACACAACTATTTTACGATACCTGTTCCCTGTGCGCAAGTATTTTGAAGGGTACGCTATCCCCGGGTGAGTTGGAGGGGGGAATTTTCAAGGGTTTTTATTTCCAAGTCCCCCTTCTAACCTTCCCGGCAGCGCGCCGGGACAGGCTCCCCAGGGGAGGACATCCCTCCGATTTATACTCAAATTAATTGTGTCCGCCTACTTATATTATCCTCTGGTTTAACAATACATTCACTATTATGAAAACCCTATTACTCTCCACCCTCGCCGCATTGCTAACCCTTACCTCCCTATCCGCCCAAACGCTCTATCAGGATGCGCTTACGTTGGCGCAGATATTGAGAAATGAACAAAACGCCGAGCGTTCTTTTTCGGCAGCAGAGCCTCCAAAGCTCGTTCTGATGAAAGAGCGAAAGGGGGTGCGCTGTGTATATAGCGAGGATGCTCCCACTGCCGCTGCGGCCGTGAATTCCGGCCTTTTTGTCTCTATTGGCCAGGCGGCTTTGGACGACGGATCGGCAGCCGTTAAAAACAATCAAAAAAAGCTAGGTGATCACGGCTATTACAGCCTTCATAAGCTGGAGCCTACGGATACCGTTTATGTGCAGCTCGCCAGCCAGAGCGTGAAACTGTATTTTAGTGATACCCTTCTGGTGATCGAACATCCTCAAGGCGAGGCAGCCAAGCTGGCCTACGACAGTATCCTGGTGCTACACCATACTTCTGATGTGCTGAACATTTACGGCCAAGAGCAGGGGCATAGCATCGGGATACCGAGGGAAGGAAGAAGGCAGGGCGAGGTATCAGATCGGAAAATAATGCTCCGGCCTGAAGGTTGGCACATACCTCCCGAAGGCGGTTTCATGATGGCCAATAAAGAGGGTTCGCGCTCGCAGGCCCACCTGGCCACCAATGAGTTATTATTGAAAGACAGCACTACCTATAGCATCGGCGGGCCCGCCTGGCCAGATCACTTTTTCCACATTAAGCAGGGCGAGTATTTCCTCAGCGGCGAATATGAACCATTTGGTATGGAAAAGCAGCGGGAAGTATTCTACGACGCTAAAAACAAGCAGGTAAAGGCCTATCTTAAACAGGATACTACAAGCCAAAGGGCCTACCATACCAGAGAGTTGAGGGAAATGGCGTCCATTCTGGCCACCCATCAGCATTTCCAGGATAAGGCGCCGGAGGATAACAACCTTATCGATGAAACTTTTGCTGCCTACGAGCGCAACCTGTTGCTCCGGAAGCGGCTGCGCGATTACCTGAGCGCCAGGCGCTCTAACCTGGATTCGCTGGCCCAATCGAATCTGGGCTTGCAACTTGAAGCTACCTACGAACAAAATTATCCGTGGAAGAAGGTTCTGTACGAAAAGCAGGGCCTGTCTCTGGAGCAAAAAATATCCTATCAGGACCTCACTGCCGCCTACCGCACACCCCGGCCGCCGGCCGCCCAGGGCCTGCAGCAATCCTCCGCCGACCTGGAAAGCAAGCGCAAGCGTTTGGGCGGCGGCATCAATGCCTCGGCCATCGCCGCCGGCCTGTCCGATTTTATCGTAGAACGGGCCCAGGATGAACTGAACATGACCTTCATGAACCGCATGAAGGAAAACATCACCGGGAAATTTCCGGAATTCGGGATCCTTTTCCCCCATACGCTCACCCTGCTCACTAATTTTCAGGTGCAGCAGTACCGTTCCTTCCTGGGTTTTTCCAAAACCGCTTTCCAGGCAGACCTGAATAACCTGGGCATTACCTTCCCGCGGCTGTTCGACCTGCCGAATTACCAATTACTGGCGGATGACCCTAATGTTTACAATATTTCCCTCATCTACGACCTGGCCAACAAGATATACGAAGACACGCCGGCCGATTCGGTGATGCTGCACCTCTACACCCGCCTGGAGGAACGGCTGGATGACCTGGATGACCGGGTGCTGCGGACGCTGAGCGGCGAGTTGCTGGCGGAAAAAAAAGAGTTGGAAGAAAAAAATAAGAGATCAGGAAAAAAGAAGGAGTATTCCGGGGCAGGGCAAAAAGCGATACCGGCAAAAAACACAGAAGCCAATAAAACGCCCGTCAAGGCCGCAGAAGATGACAGCCAGCTGGACATCCTCCGCCGCATAGCGGGAGAACTGTTTCAGGAGATCTACCACTTCGACCTGATGACAGAACTGGGAATGCACAACATAACTAAATTTAAAATGAACCGCCTCAACCAGAAAGCGGCCGGCCTGGTGGAACGGTGGAAAGCAGAACAAGGCAAAGCGTCTACTATCTTCAACAGTGGCCTGGCTGCTCCGGAGCTCCGGCTTTTGCTCGATTCGAGCAGCGTGAAGACGCCGTACTACGATAATATCCAACCGGCCAATATCGGTGGCAATGAGCCGCTACGGCATCAAGGGCCGTCCGGCTCAGACAGCGCAAAAGTAAGAGTGATCGGAACACACCAGATAAGGCTGCCCAAGCTCCCCGGCCCCGTACAGCAGGCCAGGATGGACAGTGCTTTGGTTTTTAGCAGCGAGTATGACTATCAGGGCCCCATCCGGGAGCTCAAAAAATACGAGCTGCTTATCCCCAAAGCGCTGAATGGAGAGGTCTTGTATGAATATCAGTTGAAAAAACTGTCCTACCGGCAATTTGACGAGTACTTCCGGGAGGCGCCGGCCGACAGCATCCTGGTGATGGAAGGCATCTCTCTTTTACGAGAATTTCTGGACGGTGGCCAACTGGCCAGCCGAAGAGATCAGATCAGTAAGCTCACGAAGCGTACCAATGAGCTGCTTCCTCAGCTCATAAAGATAAAAAATGAAGAGCAGCAGAAGGAATATTCGCCGGTAGTCATTGCGGCTGCCCGGGCAGCAAAACAAAACGATGATATCAATCGAATCCTGGATCATCGCATTGAAAGCCTGGAAGCAAAGGCCAATAGCAAAAAGTTCAACGAAGATATAAAAAGCAGATTCGAGCTTGCAACGATGTTTTTTGACGGGCTAAAACTGGATATAAAGAAGGATATTATATTCGGTATTATCAATGGACTTAAGCGCCTGTATGGAGACAACCTCAGCAACATAGTCCTGATCGATGCGCCTGGTGAAATAAAATTTGAGAATCTGCCCCTGAAAGCCTCCTACGAATATAAGCTCAGGAGATCAGTCCGAAAGTCGAAACGCAATAAGGAAAAATTAAAATTGAAGATCACCACCATTGACTCGGACAACAGGCCAGCCAGTACGAGTGCCGAGGATAAGATCACGGGACTATTGGTGGAACGCATCAACAGCATCGAAGCTGCCATGGAAAAGAACAATACCCGGGAAGAGGTAGAAAGTATCATGAAAAAATACGGGGGTGAAAAAGTAAAGGAGAACATTGAAAACGGCAAGGTGGCCGGGGCGGTACAGGCTGTGCTGACAAAAGAGATCAGGAAATTGAAGCGCGGAGAGCCGGCGCCGGATATTGAGGCTCAGATCCAGGACGCTCTGGAAGAGCATACCTACCTGTTGGCGCCAGATAAGATCGACAGCCTGGCCCGGATCGATATCCGGCGGGCATTGGATACCGTACTGCTTAGAAAGGCCGCCACCATCAGAAAGCAGAATATTCAGGAAGAGGTCAGTAACTTGTTGAAACCGTACTACCGCAACGTCCTGGGGAAAAAAGATATAACGGAAGGAAATATGATCGGCCGGTATATTGAAACAGGGGCCATGCCGGACTGGGATACCATAGCAGCGGAAGAAACTTACAGCAGGCGTAGCGAAATAAATGAAAGCCTTGGAGAGCTATTCGATCAGCAGCTTAACAAACTGGGCCTGCGGGAAAAAGGGGAAGGCCTGGAAGAGAATTATTCCAGGTCGTTGATCCACAGCGCCTATGCCTTGCGCTTTCTCCAGGATACACTGAATGCAAAGAGCCGGGAAATTGCAGCCCTGGCAACAAATAATGGAGACGGTTATAGAGGAAATGCTCTCAATAACCAAGAAGAGCAGCAGTTAACCGGCCTGACCAAGGAGTACGGACAGCTGCTGGAAAAAATAATCCAGGAGTTGAAGCGGATAGATAAAAAGTACAACTTCAGTATTTATGGCCATATGCAATACCAGTATCCCATCCCGACACAGGCGGAAATAGATGAATTGCTGGGCCAGATTCGTCAGGATACCTCCGTTTCTTCCTCAAAAAGGGATTCTCTCCTCCATCCGAACTATTACACTACCGCTTCCAGCCTGCAGGATCGCTATCGGAAGGATAAGAAAGGGGAAAGGATACACGACGTGGAATATCTGGAACGGCAGCGGCAGGCAAAATTGATCGTTGTACAGGAAACCCACGATTACATCACTTATTTCGAAGGCTTGTCCAGCGCCAATAACGCCATGTCGCTCTGGCTCGACAATATCGAGGCCCGCTTCAACAGCCTCAGCACGCATCTGGACACCCTGGAGGCGCACTACGCTGAAAGAGCCTTCAACGCCAGGCGGCAGGCGCAGGGCCTGCACACCATTACCGAGATCGGCATACATCTGCTGGATGCCTTTAAAAACGGCTCTGCGGAAATGGACTCTATCGTGTTGCTGGAAACCGTTCCGCAAACCGTAACGGTAAAAAAAGACAGTATTACGGCCACCTATACATCTACCGATACCAAAGCTACCACGCTGGAAAAAGGCCGCCATGTAAAAAAATGGATCACTCGCGAACAGTTTAGCCAGATTATGAGCGATTCGCTCACCCGCGACATATACCTCGGGCTCATCTATCAGCGCCTTTCCAATATCGAGGCCGCCGGAAACCTGACGCCCGAGGGCATCGCCCTGGTGACGACCAAGCTCATCGGGACCGTCTACGACATAGACGAACTGCGGGCCAGGTTGAGGAAGCAGAAAAAAGAAGGAGCGGGCCTCTCCTTCAAGGACTACTACCCCTTTGTGCGTTCGTCCGTAGACTTTCTGAACATCCTTATCGAGACGCCGATCGGCAGCCGGCCTTTCAGCGGCCGCCACAAGGGCCTGAGGAATTTCTCAAAAATATCCGACCAATCCCTGTCGCTGTTTGAAAATATCTTCGCAAAGAACTACGGCGAGTCGATCCAGAACCTGATCAATTTATTTGTTTATATCTGGGATGTGGATATAGAGGAAGCCCAAAGCGAGCAACGCCTCATTCAGGCTTTACCACTGCTCAGCAAGCAGGGGAGAGCTACAGCGTCCATGAAAAAGAAAGCCGATGAATATAAAAAAAGCAGTAAACGGTTCCAGAAGGCCCTGTTGGTATACGGCAACTTCATGGCCGAGATCGTGGCCGCCAGCGATGCCAATGCCGTAAAAACTGCACTTGCCGCCGCCGCCGTACCCCCGGGCAGTTCTTCCGTCAAGCGAACCGCCGAGTTCAACCTCTCCCTGAACAGCTACTTCGGAGGCGGCGCCTACAGAGAGGTGCTGAGCAGCAATGATCTGCCGGAGGGCACTGAGAACACGGCCACCACCGTAGGTTTATCGGTGCCGGTAGGCTTCACGGCCACTTTCGGCAGCGGAGGCCCTAAGAACTGGTCTTACAGCCTTTTTCTACCCATCCTGGACCTGGGCGTGGTCACTGCCTACCGGATTGACGCCCAAAATGCAGGGCAAAGCGAAGAACTTCCGGAATTGTCATTCAGCAACCTGATCGCTCCCGGCGCTTATTTTATCGTCAATGTGCCGAGGTCTCCTTTTTCCATAGGGGCCGGCGCGCAACTCGGGCCGCAGCTGCGGAAGATCACCACGGAGAACGGAGCAGAGTTCAATGCCAGCGCCTGGCGGTACGGCCTCACCGCCACCATCGATGTGCCTGTTTTTACTTTGTTTAACCGGTGAGCTAAGTAGGTGGACACATTTATTGCCACTATTGCTGCTTCGAAAGCATGGTGTATGAGCTTCATTCCTGGGGCAATTGTTATATGGCTATATGGTTATATTGTTACGCCAATTGTGTCCACCTACTACCCCTGCGGCCGCACAAAATCCTCAAACGGCGGATAACCCTGCAGGGGAACAAAAAAGACGTCGTTCTCATAGCTGCCGGGGTCATAGGGGTGGGCTTTCCGGAAGGCTTCTTTGATCAGGGCTAAGGCCCTGTCTTTCTCACCCTGTTTGGCGTACAGGTGGGCCTGGGCGATCAGGTATCCGGCGTCCTTGGTTTTATCGTACAAGCGTTGCATCTCAGCGAGCGTATGCTGAGCGCCTTCGCTATCCTGGAGGGCGAGGTAACAACAGCCCAGCCTCGACAACTGCAGCCACCCCGGCCCTTCTTTTGAGATCTGCAGCCAATTGGGCCCTTTTTCCTGTGTAGCTTTCTGCAGCCACGGCAATGCCTGCCGGTACTGGCCGGCCAGATAGTGCAGCGCCCCCGGAAAATAGCTGTTGACCTCGGTACGCTCCCCCTGTTCATTGATCCAGGCGATACCGCGATCCGCCCAGAGGGCCTGCCTGTCCTTTTGCTGTTTCGCGCCATAGCGTTCGGTTATGAACAGGAAGGCCGAAAGCTTATCGGTGGTGGGGCGGTTGCTGGCCAGCAATTCGTGCATCAGGCCGTCGAGCCGTTCGTGCTGGCCCTGTGTTATAAAGATCTCCGCCATTCGGTCGTAATAGTTCCAGTGCCTGCGCAGATGGGCCGGAATGAAGTTCAGGACGAATTCGGCTTCTTCATAGCGCCCCAGGCGGCAGAGGTTGTGCGCATAATGGCGGTGCCACCAGGTATTGAATTCGTGTCTCAGGCCGACGTGTTCCGGGTCGATAAAACCAAAGATGCGCACTGCTTCCCCGGGCATATTGAGGTCATTGGCCATGATGCCTGCCTCCAGGTTGGTCATAAACTGCCGGGGGTCGATCTCCAGGTTTTCCATGATGGTTACAAAGGCCGTCTGCAGGTCTTTATTCAGGATAGCCTGCCAGTGGAGGTACCACTGCTTGTGGGTCTGCGGCAGGCGATCGACGTCTATCCGGCGTTTGATCAGGTTGAAAACGGAATCCGCTTTGGCTTTCTCGCCACCCATGAAATAAGCGCCGGCCACAAAAACGTAAGGCCAGAAAAAGTTGCTGTCTCTCTGTATAGCCTGGTTTTGCAGCGCGATGCTCTTGTCAAAATCCGTACCGTAAAGATCCGTTCCGCGCTGGTACAACTGGTATGCATCGTAGGAAGGGGGGTCCTGCGCAATACCAGGAGAAAACTCATGCCCTTTTGCGGCAAATGCCGTTGCGAACTTTTGCTGGAGCCGGCTGACCAGCACCCCCTGGCTCTCTGCTGGCCCTTTGACAGTGGGCATGGCCAACTCCACCCGGCCGGATTTGGTGTCCACCACCTGGCTTTCAAAAACCAGGGCCTTCCCATCGAGGTAATACCTTCCTTTGACCACTTTTTCGGCGCCGGTCCTGGCCGCAAATTGCCCTCCCAGGTTGTCATTATCGGCGTACTGGATGTTATACTGAATATTTTCGAAACTGACGATCTGCACATCGCCCAGATACACCAGGCCCTGGATGATCCAATCGGAAGCCATGACGCCGAGTGCATCCAGGCTGGGGTCGCCGGTTTTATTTTCGAAAGGGAGCACGGCGATCCTGGCCTCCCGGATTTCTTCCGACACAAGGCCATCAGAGGAGGGGGCAAAGCCCTTCAAAAACGCCCATGAGGCTCCGGCAATAAGAAGGATGGCTATCCATAGAGTGGCCTTGGGCCAATTGACCGGTTTTTTGGTGGGGGTGGCCGGCCCCGGGCCTTCTATCGCAAAGGCTTCTATGAATTGACGGATTGGGTTAGTCGGCATATCGGGAGATTCTTGTTTACAGTCCAAGTTAGGAAAAACACTCAAAATAACGTACGGTCAATTTCGCGCCCACCACATCGGGTCCCCGAAAATTTCCAGGCCGGCCTGTATGTTTTGCCGTTGCCTGGCTGCTCTCAGGTTGTTCCCATTGGTGCTTTCTTCAATGGGCGGATAGGCATACCGGTGCGGAATGCCCATGCCCGGAAACCTCGAATTCAATGCTTCCCGGATGGAGGAGGGAAAGCCCGTCCGCCGGAATTCGGTGAAGGCCTCGTTGGCATCGGGAAAGAGGGCGATCCACTTTTGCGTGGCAATAGCTTCCAGATGGTTCCTGTCCCAGTCGGCTTCAGCCTCTGCGGTGCTCTCCGTAGTCGGGCTGGCCCCCAGCAGTTCCATAGCAGCGGCTATGCCGTCGAGATAGGCCTGCTTATCCTGAAAAACCTCCGCTCTGATGAACAACACTTCCGCATAGGCCACCGCATGCATGGGCAGGCGGGGGTTATCCAGAAATAAAGGCCCAAAAGCACTCAGGTTGGCGAGCGGAGGCGGTAGGTTGACGCCATTCTCAATTCCAACATAGGCGCCATTGCTTTCGCCGGGCCGGAGATAAATGGAAAGGCGAGGGTCTTTGCTGTCTTTCAGCAGGTTGGCCAAAGTGGCGGAGGGGCGAAAATAATCCTTCCAGATTTGATTGGCCTGATAGAAGGGGTGCGTATAGGGATATACGCCCACCGGAATAAGTGTGGCGTTTTCGGGGTTGCCGGCAATAAGAGCGGCCGGATCGCCAAGCAGATCTCGCAGTTCCTGCCCGGCTGCGGCATCCAGGTGCTTATAGCGGTTGAGCAGGCGGGCGCGAAGGCTATTGGCGAACTTTTTCCAGTTAGCCCAATTGCCATTGTACAGAATATCTCCCGGGCCCAGCTCGCCTCCATCGGCGCTGAATAGCGCTGCGGCCTGAGCAAGTTGAGCCGTCAGGCCCTTGTAAATGTTTTCCTGACGGCCATAGATCGGCTGAACCTGTTCGGTTATACGGTTGGCCTGAGAATAAGGGATATCGCCATACAGGCCTGTCAGAACACTTATCAACCAGGCCTTCATGGCCATAGCTGCCGCCCGGATATTAGGGCCGTTTTCCGGATCATTGATAATTACCTGCAGGTCCTGTAACGGGCCCTCGTACATCTGGCGCCACTGGAATTCCATGGCGGATGGGGAAAAATTGTACTTGTCTACCTCATACACCTGCTGGTATTCTCCCAGGTACTGACACCAGAAACCGGCCGGCCGAAATGAAATGCCGCCGAACTCCCCATCAAAACCGGTGAATACTTCATGAAATCCTGTAGAAATGCCGGACAACAGCAAATTAGTTGCCGGCGCCTCCTCCGGGGCGTTCGGGTTGGTGTTGATCTCTTCGAAGCCTTTGGTGCAGGCCGTAGCCAGAAGGGCCGCAAGGATGAATATTTTGATCTTTCTCATAACCGAACATTAAGCCTGAAGCCCACCGTTCGCAGCGCCGGGTATTGATTGACCTCGAAGCCCTGGTCGCCATTGGCGGGGGTGAACTGAAATTCCGGGTCAAAATGTTGCTGCCCGGTATGCAGGAACAACAGGTTTCTGCCGTACAGGCCAACAGACAGGTGGCTCAACCCGGCCTTCGAGCTGATCCTTTGCGGAATGATCCAGTCGAGATTGACTTCCCGCAGCTTTACGAAATCGCCGTTCAGGACCGCCCGCTCGAAAGAGCCGCCGGCAAAAGGGTAAAAATACTGATTCCACAACTCTGCGGAAACTTTAACGTCGTTGGGCCGGTAGGTGCCGTCGCCATTGACGATCACCCCCTCAAAAGCATAACCGTTGCGGATCTCCTCGGCGGTGCGCCTGCCTTCGAGCGTTTCTTCGAGCACGCCGCTGAAACGGCCGAGAATGTAGGTCCAGGACAGGAACCGGCTGCCAAAACGCCCGTCCACCAGGAATCCGAGGGAGAGGTTTTTCCATCGTATCTCATTGTAAATACCGCCGAACCACCGCGGAGAGATCGTCCCCAAACGGGTATTGCCGACGGGGTCGGCCTGGGGAAGCCCGTTCTTCAGGATCAATTGCCCTTGTTCATTGCGCAGTGGGCGTGTGCCGTACAGTACGCCATATTCTTCGCCTTCTCTGGCCTGCACCAGAAGGCCGCCGTTGTTGCCGATCACGATGGCGTCCACGCCCTCGGGCAGGTCCAGCACCTTGGAACGGTTGAGCGCCCAGTTCACCCGTACATCCCAGGTAAAAGGCCCTTTTATGATGGGCGTACCGTACAGTTGCACTTCGACGCCCCGGTTGCGGATGGCGCCGGCATTGATGGCCCTGGCCCCGAACCCGGTGGCCGGGCTGACATCGACGGGAAGGATCTGGCCCGCAGACTTGTTGTTGTAGTAGGCCACATCCAGCCCGAAGCGCCGGCCAAAGGCGAGCAGCTCGGCCCCCAGCTCGGTAGACGTTTTGATCTCCGGCCGCAAAGCCGAATTAGGCAAAACATCCGGAACCGTAAAGGAGGGAACGCCCTCCCAGGGCAAATTGGCGGAATAAACCGGGCGCAGCTGGTGCGGCTCCGTATCGTTGCCCACTTTTGCCCATCCGGCCCGCAACTTCAGAAAGTCCAGTTGCTCCCCCATTGCAAAGGCGTCGGACAGCGCCAGGCCCAGGTTGGCCGAAGGATAGAAGTAGGAATTGGCATCGGGCGGCAGCGTAGACGCCCAGTCGTTGCGCGCCGTAAGGCCGATGAAGATCCAGTTGAAAAAACCGGCGGTAAGCGTGCCATAAACGGAATTGATCCGCTTTTCGGCGTTATAATCGGATTGCATGATGCTGCCTGCGGCATTGGATACATTAAAGACTCCCGGCACGGCCAGTTCCTCCACTGTTACCGAGCTTTGCTCCACCCGGCGATCCATGCGGTTCGCCCCAAGCGAAGCCAGCAGCGAAAATTTATCGTTGAAATATTTTTTCCCGGTGAGCAACAGATCAAAATTCCGCTCATTCAAAAAAATATCGTCTTCCTGAAACGAGCCTTTGGAGAGGCGATCCCAATCGCGCCGGATCTCGTGTTCCTCCCGGTAAAGATCGGCGCCGGCCCTGGCCCTGAGCTCCAGCCAGCCCCGTATTTTCCAGTTTACCGAATAAGTGCCGAACAGGCGGTCGCGGCCGAAGGGCCTCAGGGAATGGTGCAATTCCCAAAAGGGGTTGTTATAGCGGTTGTAATTCCAGTTGTAATCCCGCCCGAACTCATCCTGGGTGTTCCATTTATTTTTCAAGTCCTGCCAGTCCACCTGCCGGGCGCCCCAAAGCGCCTGAAACACAAAACTGCCGGCATAACCTACCGGCGGCCGGTTGTCGCTGCGGGTGTGCACGTAAAGCAGGTTGCCCTCCGTCGTTATTTTGTCTGAAAGGGCCGCCCCGAAAGACAGGTTGAAGGAATTGCGCTTCAGATCTGTATTCGGGATGGCGCCCTTCTGATAAAAATTGGTATAGGAAAAGCGGCTGTGCAGCTTTTCCCCGCCGGCGGAAATGGCCAGGTTGTGTGTGAAGCACAAGCCTGCATCCAGGCTTTTCACGATGCTGTTCGGCGCCGCTTGCCAGGGCTGGCCTTTGCCGGTATGCTGATCCGCGAAGGCGCCTTCATTGGCCTCATCCACCACCCCGTCGCCATTGTTGTCAATGCCATCCTGCGCATTGATGCGCGCATCGAAGGCCGGGCCCCAGCTTTGATCCAGGCCATCGAACAGGTTGCCCGCCCGGGTCCCCGTACCGTCGATATACCGGGATCGTTGCCCGCTGCCCTGCCCGAACCGGTCCTGAAACTGCCAGAACCGGACGACACTGTTGAAGCCGTAGCTGCTGGAGTAATTGACCCTTACATTCCGCCCTGTCTCCGTCCGGAGATCCTTTCCCGTTTTGGTTGTGACGAGGATAACCCCGTTGCCCGCCCGGTTGCCGTACAGGGCTGCGGCCGCGGGGCCTTTCAGTACCGAAACACTTTTTATATCGTCAGCCGGCAGGCCGGAAAAGGCGTTGCCGTAATCCACGCCGCCGAATAGGCTCAATGGTGAAAACGAGCTGTTGTCCATCGGCACGCCGTTTACCACGAACAGCGGCTGGTTGTTGCCGAAAATAGAACTGTTGCCCCGAATGACAACCCGGGCGGAGGCGCCCACCTGCCCGGCGGCGGAGATTACCTGAACCCCGGCTAGTTTGCCCTGCAGCGTACTGATGATATTGGGTTCCTGATTTTTTGACAGATCATCCCCTTCCAGCTCCTGAACCGCGTACCCCAGCGACTTTCTCTCCCGGAATATGCCAAGAGCAGTAACTACGATCTCCTTTAGATAGGAACCTCGCTTCAAGCTGATGGCCTGATAGTTCTCATTTTCAGCAAAGAAAACCTCAGCAGTTTCATAACCGATATAGCTTACAGTCAGGAATTGGCCGTCTTCCGGAGCAGATAAGCTAAAGAGGCCCGATTCACCGGTGACCGTACCTTCGCCCGTTTGAAGTTGAACCGAAGCGCCGACGAGCGGCTTGCCGGCTTCATCGGTAACCACCCCCCGGAGCATGCGCTGGCCCATGAGGAAATGGATGCACAAAAAAAGCATGAGTACACTCAGCGTATGTTTGGAGGTGATTAACACGATACCATATTAAGTTCATAGTAAAGATAAGAAATCTTCAGCTACGTAATCGTATTGTTCCTGTCCTGTATCATTCCTTAACGAGAGTGCAAAAAAAATGCTGAAAAATTACCCAATTAGGGGTAACTTTTCAGGGCCAAGAACAAATAAACCTTGAAACCGGCAAGCATGCGCCTATCCCCTTTTCACTGCTTCTTTCTATCGCTGTCGGTATGCGTGGCAACCGGTTGTTTTACCAGACAGGAAAGCGAGCCCCATCAGGAAAGGTATCTCATTGAAGCGGAAAAGATCTCCCCGGTTCCTTTTTACGTCGATTCCGCAGGAGACACCATAGATATCAGCCGGCCGGCCAGAGCTGAAATCACGTTGGATACCCATTATGCATTATCTCGTAATACAGAGCCCATCGTAAGTAAGGAAGTAAGGCTGTTTAACAAAAACAGGCAACCGGCAAAACCTCCGGCCGTCATTCCTTTTGAGGGTTCATTGTTCGACACTTTGGCCCACGGCGACACCATTCACCTGGAAGAACAACCGCTTCTGGGTAAAAGGATGAAGATCTCCAAGTCAACTTACAAAAAGCTCGAACCGCCTGTCGTTTTAGACAGATCCGATGGCGCCATTCGTGTGCTGGGGCCCGGACAGGGGTTGCCGCCGGCTCAGCTGAGTGTACAATTAAGAGATAAGGAGGGCAACCTGTGGTTTACTTCCCCCATGGGCATAAGCAAATACGACGGCGTATCCCTTACCGATTATGCCTTGCCAAGCTCGGGCCTAAGCCGGAGGGAATCACTATTTGAGGATAAAAAAGGGAATATATGGATCGGGTTGGAAAACAAGATCATCCGATATGACGGAACAGGCCTCACGGTATTTGAAGATCAGGCCGGATTGGAAAACATAGCCTCGGCAGTTGCGGAATTCGCGGAAGATCAGAATGGGAATGTATGGTTTATTGATGCAGCGGCGCCTTCTTATATCACAGATACCTCTGTGGTCCGGTTTCCAGACTTGTATAAATACCATTTTGTAAGCCGGGAAATGTTTGCGGATGAGGCGGGCAACGTTTGGATGTCCATGCTTATTCAGGAGCCGTCTCCTTACAAAACAGGAAATTATTTACTCCGGTACGACGGCAAGCATATCCTTCGGGTGAAGGACAGTCTTGCACAGGCCACCAATGCCTCTTTTAGCAGTATAATAAGTACAGACAGCGTTGGAAACATGTGGATGACAGGGGCCTGGAATGGAGAGGCTACCCTGGTAAAATTCGACGGGAAAAGATTTCTCAGGTATGGAAAAGAACAGGGGTTTGAGCTTGAAGGCCCACATTCCGCCGGCCTTTTTTTTACGGAAGAAGGCCGCCTGGTCATTAAGAGCACGGGTGGCGTGATGATCGAATTTGAAGGGAAGTATTTTACGCGCATCGTAGCAGATCCGGAGCTGGCGGATATCGGCAAAGTTGTTGAAGACGAAGCCGGCAATTTATGGTTCACAGCCTCGGGCAGCCCCCATATTTTTGTGTACAGCCCGGATAAGTTCAACCACATGGGCCAGGCCCAAATGGAGGATCTTGGTATTGACGGTATCCATTCGTTCATGGACCATTCGGGAAGAGTCTGGTGGAAAAATATCAAAGGCCTGCAACTCAACATGTGGTCTATGCTCGAAGGGGACAGCCTGACGAACATCACTTTTTCCCGGCCATTAGGTTATCCATTCTGGGCAGACAGCCGGGGAGGCGTCTGGGATAAATGGGGCAGCGGCGTCAGCCGGTATCGCAATGGGCTTGTAGAAACCATACCGACAAAGGGCTCTACAGAAAGGATATTGGAAGATAAAGAAGGGAAGTTCTGGATACCGGCCTCAGATCATTATTTACATATCCTAAGTAAACGAGGTTTGCTTACTACCCGCTATGACCAGGAGCTGTTCGATATCGTAACGGGGCGCAATATGGACGGCATGCTGGTGGACAGCCGCAACCGGTTCTGGATATCGGGAAGGTTAAACTCAAATATAGCGAGGTTTGACGGTACACACTGGGCCTATTTTCGTTTCCCCTCGGTTGAAGACAGAAGCCTGAAATTTCATGTAGCGATAGACCCTGTCGAAGATAATGCGGGCAATATCTGGTTTATCCTGGGAAAGCATTCCCTGGTAAAATACGATGGAAAAGAATTTTGGAAGTATAGTTTCAGCCTCCTCCGCGAGATAGAGTCTTTTATCAAAGACGATGAAGGCCGGATCTGGCTGGCCACTGGCAACGACGGAATTGGAATGTTCGACGGGCAGTACCTTCAGCTGTTCACTCAAGAGCAGGGGCTGTTGGACGCCCAGGCCTATTCCATCCGCAAGGATTTTGAGAACAGGATCTGGGCGACGTCTGTAAATGGAATATCCATCATTGAAGGATCGGACGGCCAAAACTTTAATATCTGCACCCTGGGAAAAGCAGATGGATTGAACCCCAGCTTTTTCCCACTGGATAAAGGCGTTTGTTTTTCCGAAAAAACCCAAACCGCCTATTTCCGGTCGCTGGTAGGCATGGCCTTTTTTAACCTGGAAGCCCTTGAAAAGCCGGAACCGCCGCCCCGGGGCCTCAGTTTATGCCAGGTCGACATCAACCAGCAATTTATTGACTACGGCAGGCTGATCGAATACGGATCCATTTTGAAAGAGTCGTTTTCTGAAGTGCCTGAGTTTTTAAATTACCCGAAAGATCTTTCCATCCCCTACAACCTGAATCACCTGACATTCTATTTTACCGCTCATAACTGGGAGGCGCCCCATAAGATCCGGTATAGTTTTAAGTTAAAAAATGCCGGCCGGGCCTGGAGTAAACCACAGGCGGAGCCCAGCATTGATTATCGGAATTTACCGATCGGCAACCACACGCTTTTGGTAAGAGCAAAAAATGAATCAAACATCTGGACCGAGCCTTTCGAATATCAGTTCAGGGTCCGCCCTCCGTGGTGGCGCACCTGGGCCGCTTATTTTGCTTATTTTCTGGTTATTTGCGCATTGCTTTACCGGTTGTTCCTCTATTTACAGGAAAAGTTAAGGCTTCAGCATGCGCTGGAACTGGAACAACAGGAAGCGCGCCGCCTCAAAGAGCTCGATACGCTCAAAAGCCGTTTGTACACCAACATCACCCATGAGTTCCGGACCCCCCTGACGGTCATAATGGGAATGGCAGATCAAATTCAGGAGAACCCCAGGAGCTATCTCGGAGAAGGCCTGCACCTGATCAAAAACAATGGCCGGAATCTGCTCCGGCTCATCAATCAGATCCTCGACCTTTCCAAAATGGAGGACAATTCCTTCCAGCTTAAATGGGAACAGGGGGATATCGTTTCTTACATAGGCTATCTGACGGAATCTTATCAGACGTACGTAAATAGCAGGAACCTGTCCCTGCGGTTTTCCTCCGCCCTTGAATCGCAGGCCATGGATTATGATCCGGAGCAGATCAAACAGGTGATGGCCAACTTGCTGTCCAATGCCATAAAATTCACTCCTTCCGAGGGGCACATCCGGGTGTCCTTATCCAGGGAAATGGAAACGCTCCTCATTAGAGTTTCCGATACAGGTATCGGAATTCCGGAAAAGGCCCTGCCCCATATATTTGACCGTTTCTATCAGGTGGATGATTCTTCCACGCGAGGAGAGCAGGGTACCGGCATTGGTTTGGCGCATACGCAGCAACTGGTGCAGCTGATGGGCGGAAATATTCGGGTAGAAAGCCAGGTTGGCCAGGGGACTACCTTTACCGTTGAGCTGCCCATCACCCGGAATAGCCCTATGGCGGATAGCCCGGAAAAGAGCTTAGAATTTGAACCGCTTGCCCAACCGAAGTTTATGGAGGAGGGTACTGCGCCACATGCCGAGGAGGAGCGCCTGGAAGAACGCCCTCAACTCCTGATCATCGAGGACAACCACGATGTGGTGGCCTATCTGAGGTCCTGCCTGGCAGGCCGGTACCAGATCGAAATAGCCTTTAACGGCAAAATAGGCAAGGAAAAGGCCCTGGAGAACATTCCCGACCTCATCATCAGCGATGTGATGATGCCGGAGATGGACGGCTACCAGCTTTGCGATACGCTGAAGAATGACGAGCGCACCAGCCACATCCCCATCATCCTGTTAACCGCAAAGGCGGACGCCGCATCCCGGATCAAAGGCCTGAAGAGAGGCGCGGACGCTTATTTGTCCAAGCCCTTCGACAAGGCCGAGCTGCTGGTCCGACTGGAAAAGCTGGTGGAGCGCCAGCAAAAGGTGCGCGAATACTTTATGGGCCAGTTCCGGATATCCGGCAGGGAAAAAACCGCAGAGGCTGATGGCGATATGGATGAGGCCGTCGTCATGGAGCATGCTTTTATCAAAAAAGTAAAGGCCATTATAGAGAAGCATTACCAGGAGGAAACCTTCGGCCTGCCGCAGTTGTGCGGCGAACTGGCCCTGAGCAGGTCTCAGCTATACCGCAAAATGAAAGCCCTGATCGATGTGTCGCCCTCCGATTACATCAGGGATTTCCGGCTTGACAAAGCCAAAGAACTGCTGCAGGACAGCGGCCTTACCGTAAGCGAAGTGGCCTGGCAGACGGGCTTCGGCAGCCCCTCTCATTTTTCAAAAGCCTTCAAAGATGCCTTTGGGTTCAGCCCGAAGGAAGTTTAAGGGTGTAAAAGGGGGCATCCCGGCCGCCGCACCTTTACACCCCCTTACACTTTCCCACTTTTCCACTCTCCCAAGACTGCCCATTCGGTTGCATGCAACCATTTCACACGGATCTGCAACCAGATCGAAAGGGTTTTGGCGCCAGTCTGGCCTAATATTGTGGTGTGTGTTTGTAACCAAAACTCAATTGCCGTGAAAATACGCTACACACTTCGTTTGCCCACCGGCATTTACCAATTGCACTTCCCTTCATCAATAACCACTATTTGAAATGAAAAAGCTCGCCTTCCTGACCTGTTTTTTATGCTGTGCCGTACTCCTGTACAGCCAGATAGAGGATCAAACCGGTGGCAGCCCCAACGCTGCTTCCGCCGCCAAAACTACCGACAAATATGAGAAACAGGCCCGCCTCGACGATCATATCTACTGGCTGGAAATCAAAGCCCCGGAAGCCGGCCAGAGCATGTATTCCTTTGCCATCAGCAAGCATCCGAGATCGGACGGGAAAAAAGCCAGATTCGATCTGCTGAATATAGATATGGCCGACCGCGAGAATGTTTCCATCTTCGAGTTGCTGCTTACCCAGGCCTTTTTCGACACGCTTCACGGACAGCCGGACAGCCTAAAAGTAGCCAACAGGCCGGCTTTTGCGTTTGAAGGAAAAGAGTATGGCCGCGTGGTCATTCCGCCCAGGGAAATGACAGAGATCAAAGCCGATATCGATAAATATCAAACCAATTACGCTTTTGATGGAGAGCAGTTTATGCGTAATATTCGCGAGCAAACCAAAGGCCTGGCTGAGGTGAACAAACTGCCGATCGAAGCCTACGCCCAGAAAATGGTGCAGGCCAATCAGGCGGCTTACGAACAGCTCAAAAGCAGCCTGATCAAAAAAGGAATGGATTTTTTAGCGGAGGCCGAGGAAAAATTCAAAAAAGGTGGGCCTGGTAATACAAAAGGGGCAGGCCACCTTTTTTCCTATGATGAAGTAGAGGTGGACACCTCCTTAACCGAAAGCTTTAAAAAGAGGGGTGCGTACCTCAACCGAAAATCCATCGAGATCGGAAACCAAATCTATTTCCTCTCGGCAAAGAAGATTACTCAGAATGACAATGACTACTATGTATTAAACCTTTCACTCGGCGCCAGAAACAGCTACTTCCAGATGGAAAGCGTGGCGCCCAATGCCTCCACGATAAACGCCATGGCCAAACGGCTGAACAGAGCCTTGCAAAAACTGAAACTTAACCGGCAGGTTCAATTGGACAAAGGGCAACTCGGCAGGGTCAGAGAAATAGCCGGCCGCCTCAGCAGAGACCCGGAAGACTACAACATAGAAGACGATGTGTTTCTGGAAACGGCCATCGAAGAAGCGGCGGATCAATATGGATTCAGCTCCCAGGAACTCCGCAAAGAGTTGCAGACTACCGGTATTTTTGAAGCGCTACAGAAAAGAAAAGTGTATGCCGCCGCCAACGACGTTGAGGTAAGAGCCATCGACCTGGAAAGAAAGATCAACAATGCCTCGGTGAATTACACCAAATTCAATACCGATCTGGATCAGGATCTGCGAAACATCGCTTCCGATTTTCTTTTCACCGCTTATAAAAACTCGATAACGGTAGAAGACTCTTCCTACCAGATCGGTGAGATCACTATCGAGAAAGAAGTCCCTTTCTATCGGCGGGGAGTAACTTACGGAACGGTCCAGGTGGAACCTCGCGGTGGAAAAATCTGGGATAATCCTTATAAAATCGGTATGTTCGAGATCAAAAAGGCTAAGATCGAGTTTGAAAACGAACAGATCAACAATATTGAAATAACGGGAAATAAGATGGGCAAACCAAAGCCCTATGTTGCCATCCGGCCTGACCAGGATGAAATATACATTAAGGTTTTTGATGATATATATCCTGTCACAATTCCTAATAAAGAGCAAATGATCAAATTAATAACCGGCAAGGATTTTTCAGTGAAAAAGCCCTTAGTAAAAGGCGAAATGCACGATTTTGATGGTACTTTTCTTGGAATGGTTTATGTTTGGGTGGCGGATTTTGAAGCGATCGGTATTATCCACAATCCAAAAGGAAAAAAGAGATATAAAAAAGAGCTTGCAGAAAGCCTGGACAAAGAAATAGCTTTCGACTTCTACCTGAATTGGCTAGTAGCACTGCCGGGGCAGGCCGAAATCAAGGACAGTATTCGCTTCAGTCAATATCTTGAAAGGGTTCTGCCTAATGGAAAACCCCGACTGATAGATGTAGCTTTCTTTAACGACAAAGCCGGCAAAGACACCCTTGCTACCTTTAAAGTTAAGCCTAACATTAGCCTGGGGTGGGAATATGGAAGTACGGTTGATTTTAAGGATAAAACCCTAAAAACGCATTATGAGATTCCCAGTGATTCGCAGTATGATTATCATGTTGTACAAGCTGGAGAAACGCTGTATGGAATTGCTAAAAAGTACGGCTCTACCGTGGAGGAGGTGCGTGAATGGAATGATAAGGGTGAATCTAATATTATCGCCCTCTACGATCGAATAAAAGTGAAAAAACGCGAAAAATCACGATTGGAGCAGCCGGGCGATTTGCAAAACAAAATATTGAATTTCCGGTTCGATTCCATCATTCTAGACAAATATCACCCTATCAATGCCGTGAAAGGAAGGAATGGTACCAACTATGACACTTTAGTAGTGTATAATATAAGCAGAAAGCGTTTTTCTACAAGTTCCACTGATGGCAAGAAAGCAGATTACTTCCCGGAAGGCGCTAAAATGACCTTTTTCAACCGTTACCCCATCTCCTATTCCACCAAGGAAGACATCACCTACATTCGGGCGAGCGGGAACCCCAAAAATGAAAAACGGCTCTACCTCAGTGATAACAAACACTACATCCTGCTGAGTGATGTCATGACCAACGACCTGTCTTATTACAACAACACGGAAAATTACAGCCCCAAAGACCAGGTCCTCCTATTCAAAGACATCAGTAAGGCCAAGCCCATTTTTAAAGAGAACACCAAGGACATTCTCAAAGCCCGGATATACAGTGATTTTGTCGGGTTTGATGAAACCAACCCCAACGGCCTGGTGCAGACGGAGGTCAGCAAGCGGTTTTTTCTGAATACCTCCTCTACTTCTTCTTTTCAGAATTTTATGTACAGCGGCTACCTCAATTCCATCGAGCCGAGCCTGACCCTGTCCAAGATCGAGCAGAACAACAAATTCCTGGAATTGAGGTCTTTTTCCCCGGCTAACCCCGGAACGGATATGGATTCCTCGGTGAACTACGTTGCCTCGCTCGATATCCTGCGCTATACCGGCCTCCAAATCGGCGCGACGCTCGGCCTGGCGTATTTCAGCATTCCGAAATACCACTTCCGGTTACAGCTCGGGGTAGGAGGCTACGTCCATCAATCGGGCTTCTCGAATGAACAAATGATAAGGGACACGGCCTTCAATGCCATTATACAGCG
>CAYVVK010000014.1:0-25019 GCA_964454855.1 uncultured Phaeodactylibacter sp.
CCTTTGTACCCCATGGCTTGCCCCGTGGGCTATTGTCTGTCCCAGCTCTGCTGCTTCGGCCAGGCCCGGATCGCCGGATACCGCCCTTGGGTGATGCCCGCCAAGGCCGAAGCCATGATAACACGCAAAGGCGCAGCGCGCCGTCGGATCATAGCCTATGGTGTAAGCCATAGGAAAACGTGGCCGCGACAGCGCGGTAAGCTGCGTAGCAGCGACAGAACCCTTTGTACCCCATGGCTTGCCCCGTGGGCTATTGTCTGTCCCAGCTCTGCTGCTGCTTCGGCCAAGCCCGGATCGCCGGATACCGCCCTCGGGTGATGCCGAAAACCTTACCTGCAATAGCTACAGAGGCGCAGCGAGCCGACAGGCCGTACAGCCCTGTCTCCGCGTTTCTACATGGAGATTGGGGTATCTACTCTCCGGCTGGATTGGCCTTTAAAAAAACATACATTAGCCGCCTGCCATATTAGCCCGTCGGGTATGGGATTAGGCGGCGATTGACAGAAAAGCAATTTTCCCCGAATTAATTCGTGAAAATCAATACGGGCTGTTTCAGGTTCGGCAGAGATGCCGAACCGACTACCGCAACAACGTCACATCTCCCCGCCGTTCCTCCACCTGCCCGTCGTAGCGCCGTAGGCGGATCATATAGAAGTAAGTATCCGACGGCTGCGGCTGGCCGTTGAAGGCGCCATCCCAGCCAATAAAATCGCCGGTTGGGATGTCGCTTTGGGCAAAAACCTGCTGCCCCCAGCGGTTGAAGACCTGAAATTCTACTACCGATTCGATGTTTCCACTTAGTACGAAGCTGAAAAAATCGTTTTGGCCGTCGCCATTGGGCGTGAATACGTTTGGGACGCCTATGGAAGGCGGCTCCACATTGATGGCCACGGAAGCTGAATCGCTGCAACCAACCCTGGTTTGGGCGATGAAGGTATACACCGAAGGATCAAAGATCAGCACATCCTCGTAGCTCAGCTCGTCGATGCCAAAGCGCACCGTATCTCCGTTCAGCAGCCAGTAAGTTTCTGCCTGCAGGGGAGGGGTGACGACAGCATTCAAAACTACAGGATCTCCCTGCAAGGCGGTACTGAAGCTGGCCGGATCGCTGGCCAGTTCAACGGAAACTCCCGTCTCCACCGGTACCTCTATCATGGCCGTCAGCGTATCGCAGCCGGCGCCGCTGAAGTTGGTGAGGGTATAGGTGGTGGAGGTGGAAGGCGTAAAAGCAACGGAAGGGCCGCTGGCCATACTTCCGTCATCGCCCCGCCAGAGAAACTGGTCGGCAGAGCCGCCGCCGTCTACGGAAGCACGCAGCCGGATGCTGTCTCCCGTACAAACCAGCTTGCCGGGGCCATCGATTCTCAGATTACTGGCCTGCACCACTTCCACCAGTATTTCCGCCGCTACGGGATTGCAGATGCCGTTGTCGACGGTGAGGTTGTAAAAGGACGTCTGGCTGGGGGCTACGGTGAGTAAAGGGTCCATGGAACCGGGAAAGGCCGGGTCATTGCTGGCCCAACTGTAAGTAGACATGCTGTCGGCGGAGAAATTGAGCTGTATACTGTCTCCAAAGCAAATGGCAGTGTCCGGAAGAGGGGACAATACCGGTAGCGGCGCCACCTCAATGGCCACTTCGCGATACAAGGTATCACAGCCGCCGCCGCTGGTGAAGCGCAGCCTGTACACCGCGGATGCGCCCGGGGAAACTGTGATCTCCGGGCTGGTAAAGGTTTGGTTGTTCAGGCTGTTGGACCAGAAAAAGGCATCTTCGGGGCCGGGATTGCTGACGGTGGCCGACAGCGTTACATTATTGCCCCGGCAGATGGTGGCGGAATCCAGGTTGAGGGACAGGCCGGGCTGAGGGATGGGCGCTACGGTGAGCTGCGTTTCTACCGGCGGGCATATGCCGTTATCCGCCAGCAGGAAGTAGGTGGTGGTGCTTGCCGGGAAGACGATGGGCTGAGGGCCTGTAACTGTCCCGAAATTGGGATCAGTAGAAGTCCAGGTATAGGTGCTGAAGGGGTCCGAGGCAAAGTTGAGTTGAAAGGCGCTGCCTTCGCAGGTGGTGCGCAGTGGGTTGAGCTGAACAGCAGGAGGGCGGCGTACTTCTATATTCGCTGAAACTGGTGATTCGCAACCATCGGCGGTGATGGATACGGTATAGCTGGTGCTGGCGCCGGGCGTGGCCAGCGGGTTCAGGCAATCGGTACAGCTCAGGCCGTCCCCCTGCCAGGCTACCGATTCGTATTCGCCTTCGATCTCCAGTCGGAACAGTACGCTTTCCCCCTGGCAGATGGTGGTGTCTGCGGGAATGATCCGTGCGATAGGCGGCTGAATGACGTTGATGAGGATGTCGGCCGTATCCCGGCAGGCGCGGTTGGCCGTAATGCGCTGGTAAAGGGTGGTGTCCTGCGTGGAGATGACCAAATTCCACAGGCTGTCCGGGGATTCAAAACCTATAGCGGGCTGCCATTGATGCTGAATATCCGAAAAATCGGCAGGTTCGTAAGTGGTGGAAACCAGCTGGACAATCTCTCCCTGGCAGTAGGCCTCTTTTTCCGGCAGGGCTTCAATGAGCAGGCCGGGCAGGGAGTCTACCCGAATGAACAATGAGTCGAAAACAGTACACTCGCCCAGGGTGTAGCTGGCGTAATACCAGGCGGAAACTTCGGGGGCAGCTTCTGCTACCAGGCTGGAATCGCCACTCAGCGGCTCCGTTGACGACCAACGCAGCCCCTCTGCCATGCCGGTAGTGGTGGTGGCAGTAAGCAGGGCGCTTTCCCCCAGGCAGATCTCCAGGGTATCTTCGCCCTGTATTTCCACGTCGGCGGGTAAAACTGTAACGGTAACCGAAGCTGTATCCGTACAGCCGCCATTGGCGCTGCGGGCGATCAGCTGGTAGGTGGTGGTTTCTTCCGGGAAGGCCAGCGGGCCGGCGATGGTGTCATTGTCCAGGCCGGAAGAAGGCGACCATTGAAAGGAAGTTGTCGTGCTGTCGGGAGGTATCGCTTCGGCCAGGGGCAGGCCGTAGTTCTGGCAGAGGGTGGTATCCGGTGCCAGCTCCGGAAAATCGAAGGGTGAGACATCTATGGCCAGGGTGTCTCTGGCGATGCAGCCGGTGACGTTTATAGTGGCCACATATTCCGTGTTTTGCTGTGGAAAGGCCAGCGGGCTGGCACTTGTGGGGTCGCTCAGGCCCTCTGCCGGGCTCCATTGGAGGTTGGTATTGCCCACATTATTATTGGCTCGCAGTTGCAGGCTGTCGCCCTGGCAGATGGCCAGCGGGCCGAGGCCCTCGATCTCCAGTATGGGTTCGGCGAGTTGCAGGAAAACGGAATCCATAGCCGTACAGGGGATGAGGCTGCCTTCTACCCGCACCCACTGGCTGGCAGGAGGGCGGACGGAAGGCATGGCACTGAGCGGGTCATCAAACAGGGAGGCCGGCGACCAGAAGAATGCGGCGGCGCCCTCTACGGATAGGATGGCCGTGCTGTCCGGGCAAACGTAAGCCGTATCCCGCCCGCCATTGATTTCCACCCGAAGCTGATCGGTGAGCTGGATCTCCAGTTCGGTATAAAGTACCGCTCCGCATCCAAAATCATTAGTGAGCTGGATGCGGATGGTTTCCAGAGGTTCCGTCTCATTGTCGGACAAAGCCTGCAGAGGGAAGGACACCTGCGTTTCTCCCGGCGGCAGGATGATGCTGGCGGGCATTTCGAGCAGATAGTCGACGCCCCGTTCGGCGGTGCCGCCGATTATAACCTGATACTTCAGCGTATCCTCCGCCGGGTTATTGATGCTCACCTCCACCTCATCGGGCGTATCGGCGCAGCCTTCCACCAGGTAATCGATCCCGGACCTGAAATTGGCGCGCAGGCGGGGCGCCCCGCCCTGCAGTTCTGCGATGAAGACCCCGGAATCGTAGTTGGGATCCGCCCGGTCGGCAATGGCGAACTTCAGGTGGTAGGTATTGCAGGGCAGTACGCTGGCGCGGGCCGTGAGGCTTTTTTTACTGCCCAGGTAATCGGTAGTCAGGCCGTCGTACTGCGTGGCTATTCCATTGTTGTTGTTGCGGTAGTATTCCCAGTTCGTGGTATTGTTGACGCTGTTGATCTGCACCGGCGTCTGCTGGCCGTTGGGCAGCACGGCGATGTTGAGCTGGTTGCGGAGGTTGGGGTCTCCCTCGATCCCCGGCCCGGAGATGAAAAAAGCGAAAATGTCGTTGTATTCTTCGCCCACATATTCCAGGTATTCTTCGGAGCCGAAGATGTATTCGAAGGTCAGCTCGTCGGTGGCGGCGAAGACGTCCAGTTCCACCACGCAGGCATTTTCCGAGAGGGTGTCCGCTCCAAAAAGGCGGGAAAGGTAGTCGAGTTCCGGGTCTCCCGGGCTTCCATTGTTTGCGAAGGGGTTGCCGCCGCCGTTGTTCCAGTTGGGGCCCACCGCCCAGTCCAGGTCGCCGGTGGTCAGTAATATGCCCCTTTCCAGGCCGAGATCGGAGCCCTCCCCGGCACGGAACAGGCCGTAGGCGCCCTTTGAACAGTTGATGCTGGACACGGTGGCCGTGGTGGTGGGGGTGGAAACGAAGTCGATGAGCGCCTCATTGGGGATATCCTGCTCTATGCGGATGGGTTGGGCAATTTCACAGTCATTGGAGCAGGACCAGCGCCCTTCGAAGCCCTGGAAGGTTACGGTGCTGTCTGACCGGAAGCGGATGGTCAGGCAGCCGCTGGTAGCGCTTACCTGATAGCATACGCCACCGCCGAGCTCGCCGATAATGGCATCTTCATCGGCCTCCTCACTGTCGTAAAAGGTGAGCAGGTCGGCGGCGGATTCGTCTTCTCCCGGCGGTTCAATGAAGTAATTGTCGAGCGTAAAAAGGATACACTGCCCGGGATCGTCCGGGCAGATGGTGAAGGTATGGTCTTCGTCATCAGTATAATCGCCGGCCGGCCCGCCGCTGTCGTACAGTATGCCCGAGCATTCGGAGGAACCTCCGCCGCTGACCAGATAGGTGGGGGCTTTTTCGCGGATGCAGAGGCCGAAAGCACCCGCCGTTTCGGCGGGGCTGTCCACGCGCAGGAAATAGGTGACATTAGGCGTGAGGCCATCGACGGACAGGCGAACCGAGTCGGCGCCCGGAATGGCAGCGGCACAGGCCAGTTCCGCCAGCCCCCCGCTGCAACTTCCGCGGTACAAGGCAAGTTGCGGGTTGCTTATCGGTGTATTCCCGCTTTCCGGCCTTCCTTTCACGCTTATGGTGTAGTTCAGGATGGTATCGCTGGAGGTAAGGGTGAACCAGACGTCACGCTGGGCTGTGCCGCCTGCAAAACAAGATGGGAAGCCGATATCACTGGCCGTGGCATTGGCGTTGGTGAACAAGCTGGCCTGCAGACAGGAAGGGGCGATGCCCAGAGAGATGGGGCTGAAGCATTCATCGTTTGGGGGCTGAGCGGCCAATAGTAAAGGAAAGGCAAGGAGAAACAGGGCGGTGCAGGCTTTGCTTGTTGACATGAGATTACTTTTGGCCTTATGATTCCCCTCAAAAGTACCATTTCCGGGAGGAATAGAAGGGCCGCCTTCCAAAAATAATGTTCAAATGGCGCACAGCTTACTGCTCGCAGTCCTCCAGCGCGGCGCGGATGTCTTGCATGGGCACGTAGCCATAGTCGTTGCCCCAGGCGTGGTTGATGTAGTTGATGACATTGGCGATCTCAAATTCCGTGAGCTGGGGAATCCCTTCCATGGGGTTGTTGTAGCTTGTGCCGTTGACAACGATCTCGCCTTCCATGCCGTAGCGGATGATGCAGGCCAGTTTGTCCTGGTTCTCCCGCACATAATCGGCCTGCGCCAGGGGAGGGATGTTGCCTGCCAGGCCGCTGCCGTCGTCCATATGGCAGTTGGCGCAGAAGTTCTGGTAGAGGATCTGCCCCTGCTGGTAGGGGTTGTCCTGGCAGCTGTAGAGGAAAACCCCCAGGGAAAATAAAAAGAGAGCAGTAATAGCGCTAGATCTCATCGAGTAAGGTTTCTATATCTTCCATAAATGCGTCTACGGCCACACTGTCGGTACCCAGGCAGTAGGCGCGGATGTGCCGCTTGGTGTCGATCAGTACCAGCCGCCCGCTGTGGTCAAAGCCTTCAGGCAGGGTAGGGTCCTCAATGACGACATTGAAGTAATCGTCGGCAATGGCGTAGAGTTCTTCTTTTTCGCCGGTGACGAAATGCCACTTGTCGGCCCGCACCCCCAGGTTTTGGGCGTATTGCCGGAGCCTGCCAACGCTGTCCCGCTTAGGGTCGATGGTATGGGAAAGGAGCAACAAATCGCTGCTGTCGCGGAAACGCTCGTAAATGCGCAGCATGTTCTTCGTCATGATGGGGCAGATGGTGGGGCAGGAGGTGAAGAAAAAGTCCGCCACATAGGCCTTGCCGGCGAAAGTGGCATTGGTGACCCGCTGGCTGTCTTGGTTGATGAACTCAAAATCCGGGATTTGCGCATAGGCGCTGTCTCCATTCACCGCTATGCGCTTACTGAGTATGGGAAGCTTGTCTTCGCCCTTCGGCTGACAGGAAAAAAGGAGTACGCCGAGGCTCCCTGCCAACAGGACAGATCTCAAAAAAACAACCGAAGCCAATTTTCTAATGCTCAATTTTTTAAATTTTAATAACACCGCAACACCCTCTGCCCGCCGTCCCGATGGCGATCGGGATAAGCGCAGGCGGGGCAACACCATCAGTACGTCTTAGTCATATCCCCATCCACCACAATAGTGAAATCCGCTTTGCCCAGGTGCTCTTCTTCCAGCTCTTCCACCTCTTCCTGCTCCACGGTGGTGATCGTCAGCCGGCTGGCCTGCGGTTCGTACTGTTGCAGGTACCAGTTGATGCCTTCATAGCTGTCTGAATGATAGGAACCATTGAAGTGGATAAAGGTTTGGCCCTCCCTGCGGTTTTGGCTGATGAAGTAGGCCATGGTAGCGTCTTTGGACGCCTGCGCTTTTGGGAAATTACCGGCAGCGCCGCCGCCATGGCCGCCCATCATGTCCAGCATGTTCTTATAGGCGGGCAGTTCCGGATCGTAGGGGAAAGGCAGAGGGGCCATGTAGGTTTTTGCCTGGGGGGAGAGGCTGTCGAGGGCTTCAAAGCCCTTTCGGTAGGCCAGGTTGGCGTAACGGCGGGGAATATTGGTGGCGATGAAGGCCAGGCCCTCGGCTTTAGCCATTTCCAGCAGGGGTTTGTAGTCGGTGGTGTAGTTGTTCCAGAGGCGCGCTTCTTTTTCGAAGATCTCCGTATTGATAATGCCGGCAAAGTATTCGTCGATCAGCAGCTGATCGTCCGCTTCGAACATTTCGGCGCCCAATACCAGCGCCTCGCCTTTTTCCTGCAGCAGGCTTTGGGCAAGTTCGTACTGCAGCCAGTGGGCAATGGGGTTGTTGTGCAGTTCGCCGAAGAGAATGACGTCCACATCTTTCGCTGCTTTTTCCAGCATCTGGTATTGTACCGGCTTGCCTTTTTTGTTGAAGATCTGATAAGCAGGTTTGTCCTGTGCCGGTAGAAAGAGGGAAAAAGAAAGGAAGAGGAAAAAGAATAAGGATCGAGCCATGGAGAAATGTATTTTTTGAAGGGTGAAAATAGCCTGAATCGGGCTAAAATCCATCACTATTCCGGGGTATGGGGCGGTTGCGCTGTGCTTTTTTCTCCGCTTTCCTCTTTTTGGCTTCCAGGCGCTTTTCCGGATGGGCTTTGAATTTTCCGGTGGGCTTTCTCCGTTTCCGGGGGCGCAGGGCATCCTGTATCAGGCGGTCGAACTTCTTGATGACAGCACTGCGGTTCATCGTTTGAGAGCGGCGGTTGCCCGAAGCGAGCATCAGCAGGCCTTCTTTATTGATGCGGCTGTTCAGCAATTTCTTGATGCGGCTTTTCTGCCCCTCGTCCAGCACCTGGGAGCCCTCCACATCGAACAGCAGCTCGACGCGGGATTCTACTTTATTGACGTGCTGCCCGCCGCTGCCGGAACTTCGGGAGGTGCGAAATTGCAGCTCTTTATGTAATGCATTAAGATCCATAGTAGTAAAAAATATCCGTTATGCCATTGCAACGCGGGCGCCGGATGAATAGTTCATTGCCTGAAAATGGCCTCAGATTTCACACGATCCTGCAAACTAAAAGAGGGTGGTTTTGTTGTACTTTCACAATTTATTGAAAATTCAAAGCCATTAAGTTCGTAGCTCAGGCAGGCACTGCAACAGCCCCCGTCAACCGCTGCCCGGGAATATGGACAGGCTTGAATCTGAATGCCCTTTTGAAACTCACAACAGAAAAAATATGTACACCAAGCGCGCTATAGTTTGGTTTCGGCTGAACCTCCGTTTGCACGACAATGAAGCGCTGATAGAGGCCCTCGATAGTGTGGATGAGATCATACCGGTTTACGTTTTTGACGAGCGCCTGTTCCGGGGGGAGACCCGGCAATTTGGCTTTCCCAAGACCGGTAAATACCGCGCCCGCTTCATCATCGAGAGTGTAGCCAACCTGCGGGAAAACCTTCGGAAAAGAGGCAGCGGCCTCATCGTGCGGGTAGGCAAACCCGAGGAGGAAATATTCGAGATCGCCCGCAAAGTGAAGACCAACTGGGTCTTCTGCAACCGCGAACGCACCGAAGAAGAAGTGGAAGTGCAGGATGCCCTGGAAAAGAACCTCTGGTCCATCGGCCAGGAAATGCGCTATTCGAGGGGCAAGCTCCTCTATCATACTGCCGACCTGCCGTTCCCCATTCAGCATACACCGGATGCCTTTTCCCAGTTCCGCAAGGAAGTGGAGCGCTATGTGCCGGTGCGGGAACCCTTTCCAGCCCCCGAAGAACTCCCTCCGATCACCGTGCGCCTGGAGCCGGGGGAGATCCCCGGCCTGAGCGATTTCGGACACGAGGATTTTGAAACGGACCCCCGGGGCGCCCTCAATTTTAAAGGCGGCGAGGACGAAGGCCTGAAGCGCCTGCATTATTTTCTCTGGGAGTCGGGCCGTATCGGTGCTTACAAAGATATGAGAGACCAGCTTTTCGGTGACGATTATTCCACGAAGTTCTCCGCCTGGCTGGCCCAGGGCTGCCTCTCACCAAAGATGATATACCACGAGCTCAGGGAGTACGAAGCGCAGTACGGGGAAAACAAATCCACCTATCTCATTTTCTACCACCTGATGCTGAGGGATTATCTGCGCTTCATGGCCAAGAAGTACGGCAACAATATCTTCTATAAAGCCGGCCCGCAGGACGAGGCTGACCCGCGCTGGCGCAACGACCCTAATTTACTGAAAAAGTGGGTGGACGGCACCACCGGTGTGCCTTTCATCGATGCCAATATGCGGGAGATCAAAAATACGGGCTATATGTCGAACCGGGGCCGGCAGAACGTCTCCAGCTTCCTGGTCAATGACCTGTTGCTCAACTGGCAGATGGGCGCCGAGTACTTCGAGTCCGTCCTGATCGACTACGACATTGCCAGCAACTGGGGCAACTGGAACAACATTGCCGGTGTCGGGCCGGATTCCCGCGACGGCCGCAACCTCAACATCATGTCCCAGGCGAGAACCTACGACCCCCAGGGCGAGTACGTCAAACGCTGGCTGCCCGAACTGGCGGATGTGCCCTATGACAAGGTGCACCAGCCCGATCAGCTTTCCTTTTCCGAACAGGAGCAGCTTCACCTTAAGATCGGTGATGACTATCCGCAGGCTATGGTGAAGACTAGTAAGTGGGGAGGGTAGTGAGCTGGAGGAAATCCTGAATCCTACACAAGCAAAGCGGCTGATGGGGTGAATGCTTAAATCAACTCTATTGAGGATTGAGCGATTGAGGGATTTCGGATGTGCGCTTTGCCCTCAGATGCCCCGCCCTGCCTGCGTATTGAGCGGAGCGCTGTCCCTGAGCTTCGTTCCTGCAGCCCTGCCTGAGCGCCAAATCCTAAATTGTAAATGTCTAGATCCTAGATCCTAAATTTGCATCATTTCCGGTTTGCGATTTGCCCATTTACAATTTACGATGTGTGGCTTGCCCACGGCTGCCTTTGCCCTGCCGGCATATTGAGCGCAGCCCGTCCCCTGAGCTTTGTTCCTGCAGCCCTGCAGTTACTGGCCCGCAATAATACGCAGCGTATTTTTCACCTTTCTCGCCTTCTCCTTTGCCTTTTCCAGGTCCTCATCCACAATAGTGGCGTGGCCCATTTTGCGGAAAGGTTTGGTAATGGCCTTGCCGTAGAGGTGCAGGTGAACGCCTTCTATGGCGAGGCATTCTTCCAGGCCTTCATAGGCGGCAGGGCCGGTAAAGCCATCGGCGCCAAGCAGGTTAACCATTACAGAAGGCATTTTCATTTTTGTGCTGCCCAGGGGGAAGTTCAGCACGGCGCGCAGGTGCTGCTCGAACTGGGAAGTGTAGCAACTGTCTATGGTATGATGGCCGCTGTTGTGGGGGCGGGGCGCTACTTCATTTACGAGTAGTTTACCCTCCTGATCGAGAAAGAGCTCCACGGCCAGCAGGCCGCAGATATCGAAGGCCTCGATCACTTCTATGGCCAGTGCTTCCGCCTGTTTTTCCAGTTTGGGGGAGATGTTGGCGGGGCAAAACAGGAATTCCACCAGGTTCGCATCGGGGTTGAACTCCATTTCGACGGCGGGATAGGCAGCCGTTTCGCCATTGGCATTGCGGGCTACGATCACCGCCAGTTCCTTATCTATATCCACGAGGTCCTCGGCCAGGCAGGCGCCGGGAAGCAGCTTGTCCATGGCTTCTTCATCGGGGATGATGCTCACCCCGCGGCCGTCATAGCCGGCCGTGCGTGTCTTCTGGGTGAAAGGAAACTGCAGTTTGCCTGTTTTTAGCGCCGGCCGCAGATCTTCCTCGTTCTCGAACAGCTGGAAAGGCGCCGTAGGAATGCCCTTTTCGCGGTAAAACATCTTCTGAGCTCCTTTATCCTTGATGATGTCCAGTTTTTCCGGATGAGGGTGGATGGTGAGCCCTTCCTTGGCCAGTTGGTGTAGCGCTTCCGTATTGACGTGCTCGATCTCTATGGTCAGCACGTCGAGCTGCCGGCCGAAGCGGTAGACGTCGTCGAAATCCTTGAAATTACCTTCGGTAAAAAAAGGAGTCACCCTGCCGGCGGGAAAATCGGCCCGGCTATCGAGTACATACAAGGGAAGGTGCCAGTTGCCGGCAGCCAGCCCCAGCATTTTGCCCAGCTGGCCGCCGCCGAGTACGCCAAGCTTGAATTCGGGATGTAAGGGAGAAGCAGTAGGTTTCATCATTCTGTGGCCTCATTTTCATTACTGGCTGCAAAGCTAGGAAAAAAAGTTTGCAGCCCTTGGCCTGTATGTTTATTTTCACGTTCCATCAAAGATTATGACATGAAAACCATTTTGATAAAAGGTGCCCGTATTGTCAACCGCGGCACCATTACCGAAGCGGATGTACTGGTCAGGCGAGGGTATATCGAACGCATTGCCCCCAGCATTAACCGCCGGGCCGCCCTGGAGATCATCGCCGACGGCCAGTACCTGATCCCAGGCGTTATCGATGACCAGGTACATTTCCGGGAGCCGGGCCTGACGAAAAAGGCGGACATCGAATCGGAGGCCAAAGCAGCAGTTGCCGGAGGCGTCACTTCTTTTATGGAGATGCCGAACACCAAGCCGCCGGCCACTACTCAGGAGCTGCTGGAAGACAAGTACAACACGGCAGCCATACGCTCCCTGGCCAATTACTCTTTCTATATGGGCGCCTCCAATGACAACCTGGAAGAAGTGTTGCGCACCAACCCCGGCCGGGTATGCGGCGTTAAGGTATTCATGGGCTCCAGTACCGGCAATATGCTGGTGGATGACGAGAAAACGCTGGAAGGGCTTTTCTCTAAAGTGCCTCTGCTCATTGCCACCCACTGCGAGGATGAGGCCACCATCAGGGCCAACGAAGAGAAGTACAAGAAAAAGTACGGCGAAGAAGTGCCCATCGAATGCCACCCGGAGATCAGAAGCGTGGAGGCCTGTTATAAATCTTCCTCTATGGCGGTAGAGCTGGCCAAAAAGCATAAGGCCCGCCTGCACGTCCTGCACATTTCCACGGCCAAAGAACTGGATCTCTTCCGCAATGATATTCCGCTGGAAGAGAAGCGCATTACCGCCGAAGTATGTGTACACCATCTGTATTTCAATGCCGATGATTACGACAAACTGGGCACCCAGATCAAGTGCAACCCGGCCATCAAGTCAAAAGAGCATCAGGAAGCGCTCCTGCCGGCCCTGCTGGACAACCGCCTGGATGTCATCGCTACCGACCACGCGCCGCACAGGGAGGAGGAAAAAGAAAATACTTACTTCGGAGCGCCTTCGGGGGTGCCCCTGGTGCAGCACTCCCTCAATATTATGCTGGAGTTTTACCATAAGGGGAAGATCTCGCTGGAGCAGATCGTAGACAAGATGTGCCACGCGCCGGCTGTCTGCTTTGGGGTGAAACAGCGGGGTTTTGTGGAAGAAGGCATGTGGGCGGACCTGGTGCTGGTGGATGTCGACAGGAAATGGAAAGTAGGCAAGAAAAACACCTATTACAAGTGTGGCTGGTCTCCCTTTATGGGCAAGACTTTCCACGGGAAGATACAGGCGACCATCGTAAGCGGCAATCTGGTGTTCCGCGGAGGGCGCTTTTATGAAGAGGCCATGGGCCATCGGCTGGAATTTGACCGGGAGTAAGTAACCGGACAGGGTTATTCTGTTCGTCCTGCTTCGGTTGCAGAGCCTGAGATGCCTTATTCTTAGGGGGAAGAGAATTGTTAAATTGTTAAATTGTTAAATTGTTAAATTGTTGAATTGTTGAATTGTTGAATTGCTATATTGTTGAAGGTAGTGAAACCCGTCTGGGTATTATTATTATCCGAAACGTTTTTTCAGCCGGCGGTCGGCGGCGGCGAGCAGTATATAGCTGAGTGAGAGCGCAAATACGAGGCTCATGGCCTGCATGGGCAGGCTGGCCAGTGTTTCCACGAAACGGCTCAGCTCATTGGACTGGCTGATGCTGCCCGGCTGGCTCCAGTCTATGGTAGTGGCGACCAGGCCAAAGTAGGCTATGGCAATCAAGCTCATGACGCCCACGAACACCTTGCGCCAGAAAGCAGGGATAAGGGGGCGGATATCGAGCTTGCCGTACAGTTGAGGCAGGCGGTCCATGACGTTTCTGGCGAAACGCATAGAGGGCTGTTCCAACTCCTGCTCCTGCAGGGATTGATGCAGCTTAACGGCCATGGCCCATTCCGCTTTATGGGAAGGGTCTTCGGCCAGCCACTCTTCTACCTGCCTGTTTTCTTCAGGAGAGCACGCTCCATCGATGTATTTCCAAAGCAATTCCTTCTTGTTCATAACAGATCCTGTATTTCTGTTTCCAGTTGACTGGACAATTCGGTTTTTAAAGTTTCGCGCAGCCGGTGCAGCTTGGTTTTCGCATTGGTTTTCGTCAGGCCGAGAATGTCTGCCACCTCTTTTACCGGCTTTTCGTGCAAATAAAACAAGGTGATTAAAGCGGCATCAATTGGTTTCAGCCGGCTGATGGCCGCTTTTAACTGGCTGCTGAGGTCCGCCTGGTACAAGTCCTCCGCCGGGCCGGCGCTCGCAGTATCGGCGATCTGCAGATACGAATCCTCATCGTCGATGGAAGAAGTGGGCAGCTGCTTTTTGCGCACCCGGTCCAGGGCCGTCCGGTAGGCTATGGTGTACAACCAGGTCGTAAATTTAGATTTTCCCTCGAACGACCCCAGCGATTCATACACCTTGATGAACACATCCTGAGCGGCCTCTTCGGCTTCTTCTCTTGATTTGAGCACTTTAAAAGTAATGGTGAAGACGTAGCCCTGGTACTTCTCTACAAGCTGTTGAAAGGCAGGCCGGCTGCCCTTTAGGCTTTGTTGTACCAGTAAACTGTCGTTTTCCATTGGATACGTGCTCTTTTGGTCTGACGCGCCTGGCGGCCGTAAGGTTACAAAGGCCTGGTAAAAAAATGGCCGGCGCATCCTTTACAATATACCATTCTCCGGAAAAAGAGCGAAAAATATTTTCTTTTGTTGTAACCTCCTGCCCGCCTGTGGCCGTCATAGCCAGTAAAGAATAAAAAATAAAAGTCATGAACGGCATCGAAATTTTAATTCCCATTCTCGCAGTAGCCGGTTTCTGGGCGGCCATCATCATATTGGTTTATATGTTCTTCTCTTCCCGCCACAGAGAAAGGATGGCGCTTATCGATAATCGGATGGACGCGAAGATCTTTTCCACCGGCGGCCGCCGGGAAGATGCCCTGAAAATAGGCATCGTCTCTATCATGGCCGGCCTGGGCGTTTTGATCGGGTATATGCTCGACCGCAGCGGCCTGCCCGGCGCAGTATCCTATACCGTCACCGTGCTGCTGTTCGGTGGCGCCGGCCTCGTGGGTTTTTACTACCTCATACGGCAGTCTTCCGAAAAGGAAGTGCGGGAAAAGGAAGAGATACTCTAAAACCTGACAGAGATTAATAATATATCCATTTGATACGCAGGTCCGCGCCGGTTTTCCGGCCGGGCTTTTTTTATTGCAGAGCCGGCAGTAGGCCGTAAACCACTATTGCAGCGGCCATGGTAACATTCATCGAGGTTTTTACGCCATACATGGGTATGTGGACGCACTGGCGGCACAGGCTCAGTACTTCGGGAGAAATGCCCTCTTTTTCGTTGCCCACCACCAGAATCACCCCTTCCGAAGCCTCATACTCCGTATATGGAATACTCTTATTGGTGATCTCCAGGCCTACGAAAGTGTGGGCACGGGCCAATCCCTGAACTTCCTCCCAACTGGCCGTGCTGTGAGGGACATAGGGCAGCGTTGAGCGAGATACCCGCCTGAACTTCTTGTTTTCCAGGAGGTGTTCATTGCCGAAGAGGTAGATGTGTTGCAGGCGGGCACTGTCCGCCAGCCGAAACAAGGAACCCAGGTTGCGGGCGTCTTCTACCTGGCAGAGCAGCAGGGAGAGGGGAAAGCGTTCGTTTTTCACTCGCTCGAGGTAGGCCTCCAGCGGTTCGGGCCTGGCCTCGCCAAAGGAAAGTTGCCGTTCTTCTTTCATGGTGGATGAAAAAGCGAACTGCCTGCTTCTAAATGAGATAGGAGCAGGCAGTACAATCAAATGCGATGAATTAGCGAAATTAATATGCGGAAAAAATTCCAAAAAATCAATACCGCTCAGAATTTAGGGCAATTTACCTGGTTGTTTCGCCAGCGGGACGGATGGGTATAGATAAAGGACAGCTCGTAAGCACCCCGGGAATTGTTGGCTGCCGCCAGTGAGGACACGGTAATGTCATAACTCAGCCCGATATTCCAGCGCTCCATCTCGAGTACCGCCGTTACGGCGAAGGCGTCAAGGCCAAGGCCGTCTTCCATCTGGTTGGAAACATGGCCCCAGCCGCCGGCGCGGATGGCTACTTCCTTCCATTCCCGGTTGCTGTAGCGGAAGTTGCCGCCCGCGGTGGTACTGAGGTGTGTATTCTGGCCCATCACGGCCACCGCCGGCAGAAAGCTCAGTTCTCTGGAAAAAGGGATCTCCCCTCCGGCATGCGCCGTCCAGCGGGTATAAAGGCCTTCCTGGGCATTTTCCAGAAAGGAGATGTTGGGGTTGTTGAGGTGATGCATGGCCCCACCCACATAGAGGCTGGAGTTGTCGTCAAAAAGCACGTACCACAGCAGGCCGGCATTAAAATCCAGATAGAGGTTGGTGGTCATCTGGTCGAAAGATTCTCCGGAGGCGCTGTTGAGGTCGATAAAACCTTCCTCCTGGTTGAATTGCTGGCTGAACCAGAGCTTCTGCCAGTTCAGGCCGTGCTGGCCGAAACCGACCTGGGCGCCTGCCACCAGGTACTGCTCATAGGTAGCGTAGCGCGGGCCTCCCAACTGCTTGAGATAAGAACCGCCGACATTGCCTTTCACCCGGTGAAACTGGGCCGTGCCGGCCTCATCACGCATGGCGCTCAGCCCGAAGGCGAAATAATCGCCCCCGCGGATGGGCTGCCGCATGTCAAAGCTGGCGGAAAGGGTCCGGAAAGGGTGATTGCTGAGAATGCTGGTGTACAGCTCCCGGTAATTGGCCACCACCCGGAACTGCCCTTGGTAAACACCCATCATGGCGGGGTTGAGCTCCAGCGGGGCAGCGTAAAATTGAGTATAGCGCGGATCTTGGGCTTCCGCCTCTTGGGGGGCCAGCAGGCAGGAGAGAAAGCAAAAGAAGGCAAATAGGGTGAAATTCAAGCGCATGATCAATGATTTATCGGTTTAAAGGAAGCCGGGCAGGCCCGGCCTGTAGGTGATGTTCTTACTTAATGAGTGTGGACTGGCCCTGGAAGGCATCCTCCATACCGTCCTCATATTCCACGACGAGGTACCAGATGTACACGCCGCCGTTGAGGGGCTGGCCCCGGAAACTTCCGTCCCAGCCATGGCTTTCTGAATTGACGGGGAAATCCCCATCCTGAAACAGAAGTTCGCCCCAGCGGTCGTATATCTGGAACTTTTTCACCAGGGTGCCTTCTTTCCCATGTACGAGAAGCCTGTCGTTGGTGCCGTCATTATTGGGGGTGAAACCTGTGGGGACCAGCACGGTCCGGGTTTTATTGACATAGATGTGGAAGCGGTGGACGTACTCACAACCATTCTCATCGATGCCATACAGCTCATAGAGCGTGGACGTCTGTGGGTAAGCGCGGTTGTCTTGGCATTCCGTACAGTCCATCGTGCCCGGGTAGGGGGCCGACCAGATGTAGGTAGGCGTCCCGGCTTCATTATCGGGAAAGCCGCTCAGCTCGATGGTATCTCCCAGTTCGATCGTTTGGCTGTCGAAGCCGGTTGTGACGATGAACCGTTCGGGGTTGATGAGGGTTGCCCGGTCCGTATACAGGCAGCCGTTGGCGTCGCGCACGTAGATCTGATAGTCCTCGGCTTTCAGGCCGATCTGCATGCTCGAGCCGTTGAACTTCTCCCCGTCCAGGCTATAACGGTAGGGCGGCACTCCTCCCTGAGGCTGGATGGTGATGGCACCATCCTGGAAACCGTGGCAGGAAGGGTCTTCAGCCTTAATGGCAGCCTGCAACAGGCCAGGTTCTTCCACTGTGGCCGTGGCCTCGAGGCTGCAGCCATTGCGGTCGGTGAGGGTCAGGCCGTAATCGCCGGCGGCAAGGTTCTCCAGAGTGGAAGCGCTGCTGCCGTTGCCCCAGCTGTAATTGTAGGTGGGAATTCCGCCCTTTACACCGGTGGAGATACTGCCTTTGCGTTCTCCAAAGCAGGCATTGTCTTCGATATCAAAGGACAATTCTATGGGCTCGGGTTCGGCAACCCTGGTGGTTTGGCTGGAAAAGCATCCGTTGGCATCCGTCACTGTGACGGCATAAGCGCCGGCGGAGAGGTTGGTGGCAGTGGCTTCCTGCTGGCCGTTGCTCCAGTTGTAGGCATAGGGAGGAAATTCTCCGTCCACATTCAGCACCGATGCTGAGCCATCCTGCCCGCTGAAGCAGCGCACACTGTCGGTATCCACCTGGAAAGTGACCTCGCTGGGTTGTTGCAGCATTTTCGATTTGGTGCGGGAGCAGCCCTGGCTGTCGGTGGCCGTCACGCTGTAGAGCTGGCCTCCCGCCAGGTTCTCAGCGGTGGGGCCGCTAGAGCCGTTGCTCCAGCTGAAGCTGTAATCGGCCAGTTCGGTGCCGGCCCCGCCAAAGATCTCATTGACGCCCAGGCGGCCGTCGGTGTATCCGTAGCAGGAAGGCAGGTTGTCGATGATAAAGAAATCGATCTGTTCCAGGTCACTCAGCGTAATGGTGGCTTCCGCCCGGCAGTTGTTGTCATCCGTCACGGTGACGGTATAGGACAGGGAATCCAGCCCGACAGCGGCGGCTGTACTTTGCCCATCGCTCCAAAGGTAGCTATAGCCGCTGGTATTGGTGCCACCGCTTGCGGTGGCTGTCGCCTCGTTTTCCTGTTTGCCGAAGCATCCCTGCAGGCTTTGCTCCAGCGTGAGTTCCAGCTCTTTATCCGGTTCGCCGATCTCCACAGAAGATTCGAGGCTGCAGCCATTGCCGTCCGTGGCCGTCAGGGTATAGGTGCCGGCGCTCAGCTCTGCCAGGCTGGCAGAAGATTGGCCGGAGGGCCAGTTGTAGGAATAAGGCTCTGTACCTCCGGAAACGATGGCTGTAGCGGAGCCATTACTGATGCCTTTACAGGTAGCGTCTTCTGCTTCGAAGGCTATGCTGAGGGGTTCGGGTTGGGAAATACTGGCCTGGCGGCTGGCCTGGCAGCCATTGGCGTCGGTAACGACCACGGAATAATCACCGGCGGACAGCATGTCGGCGGTTTGCCCGATCTGTGCCAGCGGGTCATTCCATTGGTAAGTATAATCACCGGTGCCTCCCGAGGCAAAGGCGGAAGCACTGCCGGTGGCGTCCCCGTTGCAAAGTACGCGGCTGGTGGCCATGGAATCTATAGACAGTGCCTCCGGCGCCGTAAGCTCAATGCAGTCACTGGCCTGGCAGCCATTATCATCCTGTACGGTGAGGCAGTAATTGCCGGCGGGCAGGTTATTCAGGCTGTTTCCTGACGCGCCATTGCTCCAGCTGTAAGACAGGCTGCCTACACCGCCGGCAGCCATGGCCTGAACCTGTCCGTCCTGGGCATCGGCGCAACTGGCGCCGACGGCATCGAGTGACAGTTCAAGCGCATCCGGCTCGGCAAGGGAAAAGGTAGCCGTTGCGGTACAGCCCGAGGCGTCCGTTACGGTCAATTCATAGTTGCCGGCGGCCAGGCCGGCAAGTGTAGAGGATGTTTCGGAAGGCAGGCCGCTCCACTGATAGGTATAAGCGCCGCTGCCGCCCTGGGCACTGGCCTGCAGGGCGCCGTTGGAAGAGCCGTTACAGCTCACCAGCTGGCTGGCCTGAATGCTGGCAGTGAGCGCCTCCGGCTCTCCGATGTTGAAGAGAACGATGGCCTCGCAGCCGGTGCTGTCGGTAATCACTGCTTCGTAATCTCCCGCCGCCAGCCCGGTAAAGATGCCGTCGGTTCCGGCGGGCATGCCATTGAGGCTTATTTGCACAGGGTCGATGGCGTTATTGATGGTAAGGGTAGCGGCTCCATCTGATTCGCCAAAGCAACTGACGGGCGCCGGGGAATCCTGAAGGCTGGCAGCGAGAGAACAGGTGCCATAAGAGCAGCTAGCGCTGCCGATAGCCACCTCACAGTTGAGTGCGCCATCGGCCATTACGCGCACTTCGACAGTCACCTCATCGCCGAAGGAAAGGCCGGTGGCGGTATAGCTGTTCTGGGGTATGGGGCCTGTCCAGCCACTGCTTTGGCCGTTGAGGATGACATTGGCCTCATACTGAGTGAAACTACCGACGGGCTGCCATTCAAAGGTGATCGTTCCATCTTCGTTCTCCTCGCAGATGACGGCAGGAGCGGGAATGTCATTGACCACCTCGACCGTAATGGTGTCTGCGTAGGCACAGTTGTAGCTGTCGAGGGTATTGACAATGTAGGTGGTTGTCGCACCGGGTGTGGCCACCGGCGCCGGGCAATCGGTGCAGGAAAGCCCTGCTCCCGTCCAGCTGTAGGTGATCTCGTTCTCCGACCTGAAGGTGATCGTCCAGGAGATGAACTCGCCGATATCGTTGGGGCCTACAGCATCCGAAGCGATGATCCTCCAGTTGCCGTTAATGGGGCTGCCCTGGAGGACATCCCAGTTGCCTTCGGGCTGGAAACTACCGGTAAAAGGGCCGGTGCCCGCGGTGATGGCGGTAGCTGCATCGGGCCGGAAGCAGGTATTGAAATAGTTCTCGGAGCCTCCTCCGTTTCGGGTGCTTAGGGGAAGCAGTTGCCCGCCCGGGGCTTCCAGGTAGATCTCGATATCATCATTCCAGTTGGTCTCGATATTGAGGCAAACCGATTCAATCTGGTTGGCGGGGCTGTCCAGGGTTTCGGGCTGTATGCTGTTGACGGAGATCACTGACTCGAAGGGAGTGCTGGGCGGATAGGTGGCGGCGCCGAAAGGTTCCTGGGGAATGGATTCGAAGGTGATGGAAGTTTCTGTGGGATTATCGGTGGAAACGTCGAGGGTGACGGATTCCCCCTCGCAGATAATGGTATCGGAAACCGGGCGCAGATTCTCCCGGCAGTCAAAGCAGTTGGGGTGCGTATGAGGCAGTACGATAAAACTGACGGAAGTGTCATGGCGGCAGCCGAAGTCATCGAAGATGGCAAAGTTATAAGTAGCGGTACCGGCATTCTGAGGAGAACCCTCTATTGCCAGAGAATCCGCGCTGTAGGAGGTGATGGAAGGCGTCTGCCGCCATTCGAAATCGAGGATCTGGGGTTGATAGGTTTCCAGGTCGGGGAACAAGTTGGAGGCAAAATCAATGCTCCATTCGAATATCCAGCCGTTGTCGCTGCCCCAGAGGTCGGAAACGATAATGCTCCATTCTCCGTTCAGGGGGCAGCCTATGAGGTTGTCCAGCGGAGCAAAAGATTCATAATTGCCGGGAGGAAGCGTGTAGGCTCCCGAGCCGCCGGGGTCGTTGGCCTGGGCAAACTCCGTCCAGGTGCCTTTGTCAGAGGTGGGGGTCCAGCAGTAGGTCATGCCTTCTCCGCGGCCGGGAGGGAAGGGCGGGTTGAAATCGTCGGCCGTAAAGGGTTCTCCCAGGAAGACTTCATTGGTGATGAACTCCTGGTCCTGCAATTTAACCCGCGTGCCGTCGGGGCATTCCAGGAAGACGTCCAGGTCATACATCCAGGAGTGTTCCATATTGACGCAGATGCCCAGCAGGTCATTGATGTTGTTCAGTGACTGGCCGGGCAGGAAGTCGGAAAAACTGATGGACGTTTCGTACACCGCACCGGTGCCGTCCGGCAGGGGCAGCGAGTCGGAGCGCACTCCGCCGGTAATGAAGGTGCCGGGAGTGGTGGCTACGGAGATCACGCTGTTGGCGTCCAGGGAGTCGACAGAAGCATTGAGGCTGACGGTATCCCCTACGCAGATCTCATCCGGGAGGTTGCCGCCCACTTCAAAATCAGGGAAGGTAGCCACCCGCACCCGCTGGCTGAGGAAGTTGAGGTTGGTGCAGCCCCTTTGGTCGGTGATGGTGAGCTGTACGTTGTAGCCGCCGGGCTCATCATAAACGTGGGACACCTCCGGGCCTACGGCGAAGGTGCCATCGCCAAAGCTCCATTCGAATTCGGAGGTAAAGTCGGAATGATTATAAGATTCTCCATTCTGCGGATAGAGCCCCCGCCCTTCGAAGAATACCCGTTGGCCGGGGCAGGCGTCGATCCACCCGGTGTCGGCGGGCATGACCGCCGGGTCGGAAGAAACCAGTTCGACGAAGATGTTCTGGCAGGATGCCGTACAGTTGATGTCGGCGCTCCAGCCTTCCCCTTCTTCGGCCCCATCGGAAACGAAGCGCATGGTGAGGCAGCCGGTGGGGTTGGCAGCCGTGGCTTGCACAATAAAGGTTTGTGCCCCGAGGAAATCGTCCGAACAGGCCAGTTCGGGAGCAGACACAGTGGGGCCGTCGTAGAAGCAAAGGGTATCTCCCGCTTCGGGAAGCGCGAAGCCCGAAAAGGCCAGCTGTACATGCGAGCCGCCGCCGGAGGCATCCGGACAAATGGTAAAGGTGCGGTTTTCATTGGGGCTGTAGCCGGCCGTATTGCCCCCGCTGTCGGTAAAGATGCCTCCGCAGGTATTCACCGTTGCCTGATCGCCCATTGAAATAATATCCTGAGATGATGCATAATGTGAAGCCAGCAGGCTGATGGCCACCACCATAGGCGCCACGATCCGTGTAGATATCCTCATGAACAAAAAGTTTGCTTGGTTTTAACAATAGTTTATTAGGATTATGAATTGTCGGTGGGCGGCCCGCATACGCCCCTTGCAGCTGTTGCTTTGCCGGGCAGTGGGGTGCTGCCAGACAGGCAGAAGCGCCCTGATACAAGCACAGAAGGTACGGGTTGGAGAGGAATGAGTAGTTTGCTTAAGCGTGTAAAGGGTTGGTCTTCCGGATGGTAGAATTGCTTTCCCTTTGCATGGCCGGCAAAAGGATCGGTATTAGTTGCTTTTAAGGATGTTTTCCAAGGTGAAACAAAGTTAGAAAAAAAACCATAAAAAACTGTATAAAAGAACTTCATAATGTTTTCGGCTTTTGGAATGCACTCCTTCGTGAATTTATAAATTTGTAGTTTTACGCCAAGCAAAAAAGAAAACAAAACCCAAAATTTAACTACATGACGCTTATCGACGGCAGACAGCTGGCCAAAGATATTCGGGCCGAACTGGCCAAGGAAGTAGAAGCCATTAAGGCAGCAGGAGGAAGAGCACCCCACCTGGCGGCAGTGCTGGTGGGGGACGACCCCGCCAGCCAGGTCTATGTGCGCAACAAGGTGCGCTCCTGCGAAAAAGTGGGCTTTCGATCCACCCTCATCCGCAAAGCAGAAGAAACCCCCGAGGGAGAACTATTGGAGATTATCGATCAGCTCAACAGGGATGATGGCATCGACGGTTTTATCGTGCAATTGCCCCTGCCCGGACATATCAGTGAAGAAAAGGCCACTCTGGCCATCCGCCCTTCCAAGGATGTGGATGGTTTTCATCCCGTCAATTTCGGCCGCATGGCGCAGGGCCTTCCCTGTTATCTTCCGGCCACCCCCGCCGGCATTCTGGAAATGATCAGGCGCTATGAGATCCCCACGGAAGGGGCCGAGGTGGTGGTCATCGGCCGGAGCAATATTGTGGGTACTCCCATCAGCATCCTGCTATCTCGCAAGGCCTATCCTGGTAATGCCACGGTGACGATCTGCCACAGCCGTACGAAGAAGCTGGAAGAACACCTGCGCCGGGCAGATATTGTCGTCGCCGCCATCGGCATCCCGGAGTTTGTGAAGGGCGACATGCTTAAGGAAGGCGTGACGGTTATCGATGTAGGCATCAACCGGGTGGATGCTCCGGAAAAGGAAAAAGGCTACCGTTTGTGCGGAGATGTGGACTTTGAGTCCGCTGCGCCAAAAGCCCGGTTCATCACGCCCGTGCCGGGAGGTGTCGGCCAGTTGACAGTTGTGTCGCTTTTATTGAATACCCTTAAGGCCGCCCGGGGGGAGGTGTATGTTTAATAGGGGACATCAGGCCGCTCAAAACCGAAAAAGCTAAGAATGGATTGCAAACAAGGAACACAACTGATCATTCAGCAAATTGAACAATTGCTGGGCCAACTGAGTGCCGATGCCTATTCCAGGCCGCTTGAGGTATTCGATGGAGGAACGCTGGGCCAGCATTTCCGGCATATCTACGATTTCTACGAATGCCTGTTCCGGGGCCTGCACATCGGGCAGGTGGATTACGCGGGCCGGCGGCGGGAACAACGGCTGGAAACCGGCCCGGGCCACGCCCGGGAAGCATTTCGGAAAATAGGCGCTCAGTGTACGGCCTTACAGGCAGAGCTGCCGGTAGCGGTCAGGGGGGACTTTTCCGCCGAAGCCGCCGGCGAGCGGCCCCTGCTGGGTTCTACCGCCGGGCGGGAGCTGATGTTCGCTTTTGACCATGCCGTCCATCATCTTGCGCTCATCAGGATCGGCCTGCGGGAAGCCATGCCTGGCCTGCGGGTCAGTGACCGGCTGGGGATAGCCCCATCGACAAGCAGGCATCAGTTTCAAACATTATCCACCAACGGCAGAGCCTGACCTATGGATTACTACTGTTATGACATCACCGTTTCTATCCCGGTGCGGGAGATCGCGCTGGCCTTTCTGAATGAATTGCCTTTCGATACCTTCGAAGAGACGGAGAAAGGCCTGCGGGCCTACCTTCGCATCAGTGAAGAAGTGGAGGACATAGAGCGCGAGCTGTCGGAAATCGCCGCTCAGCTGGCCTTTACTTACTCACGCCGCCGCATCGCCGCCCAAAACTGGAACGCCGTCTGGGAGGCCAACTTTCAGCCGATCCAAATAGGAGCGTTCTGTGGTATCCGGGCTGATTTCCATCCGCCCTTTTCGGAGGTACAACACGAGATCATCATCCAGCCGAGAATGGCCTTTGGAACCGGCCACCATGCCACGACTTACATGATGATAGATATGATGAGCCGCGAGGATTTTCAGGGCTCCGGAGTGCTGGACTTCGGCTGCGGCACCGGCATTCTGGCCATCCTTGCCGTCAAGATGGGCGCTCAGCAGGTAGATGCCGTCGACATTGAAGAGCCGGCCTACCAGAATACAATAGAAAACGCCGCGCTGAACCATGCCGGCCCCGTGGCGGCATACCACGGAACGCTGGACGCCATTAAAGAGGGCGGCTACAATATTATTCTGGCTAACATTAACAGAAATGTAATATTAAATACCTTGTCCGCGTTATATGGGAAGTTGGCTCCAGCCGGTGTCTTACTGGTATCCGGAATACTCCTTGCCGATGAGAGCCTGGTGCTGGAGCGGGCGGAAACAGTGGGCCTTTCACCCACCGGAAAAACAAAGCGGGGAGAATGGAGTTGTATGCGCTTCGAAAAGCGGCCCTGACCCTCCCTTGCCCTCTGATCGTTTCAAAACCATAAGTGCTTCATGAAAAAGGTATACTTCTCACTGCTCCTGCTGTTTTCCACCAGCCTGTTTGTCCAGGCCCAGCGCCTGGAACGTTTTTCCGATGACCATGTAGAGTTCATGCGGCAACTCGAAGAATACATGACGGCCAGCAAACGGCAGGCGCTGGAAAATACGTATAAGGAATTTGCCAGGATATTCAACAGCGGGCTCTTCAATGAGGAAGAGGCCAGCCAGATACTGAAAACGGGCAACGCCATGCTGGAACAGCGCATGATGGCCAGCCCTTACTTTCAGAACTACCTCCAGGCCCTGACCATGATAAAGAATACGGACGACCCGGAGCGCCGTTTCAAACAATGGCACCAGGTGCTCGATCAGGTGCTGGCCAATATAGAAAACCGCC
>CAYVVK010000015.1:0-8566 GCA_964454855.1 uncultured Phaeodactylibacter sp.
ATGTTGTTCTCGATGTAGGGTTTTTCGTAGGAGATCTCATTGGGCTCCACCCGAAAGCTCTGAAAAGTACCGGGAATAACGGTCAGGGCGATAAACCAGATGGCAACCACCAAGCCGCCGGCAGCGCCCAGCACATAGACGGGCTGCCCGGTCCGGTCGATGCCCAGGCGGTACACCATTTGCTGCAATATTTTTCTGGCCGCCGGAATGAACAGGGCAATACCCATAAGGGCGGTAAAGGCGGTTACGATCGCCAGGGAGGGCAGGGTAATGTTCACATTCGTCCAGCCGGGCCCGGAAACGGCGCCCAGGCCGGAGTACAGCAGATGGAAACGCTCCAGGTATTTTCCCGCTGCAAGTATCAGCAGCACGATACCGCCATTGATAAAGAGCAGGCGGTTGCTCAGCTTTTCATCGATGCCCTCGGCATTGCCGATGCGCAGGTTGTTGCCTTCCTGCACGAGGGTATAGCGGGTGAGGAAGGAAGCGATCAGTGAAATGACGGCAAGGGTGAGCAGTACGCTTTGTACCTGATCCAGAAAAGGCAGGGTGAACAGGTAGAAGCCGGCGTCCTGGCCCAGGATGGGGTCTGCCAGGCCGGTTTTCACGCCGTGGAAGAACTTCAGGAAAACTCTCCAGTTGGAAAAACCCCACAGGGCACCCATCAACAGGGAAAGGGCATAGGTGGAGTAGCGGAGTATCCTCTTGTCTTTGGGCAGGGCAAAGAGCAGGGCGGAGACTATGGCAAAGGCCAATAATGTCCCGCCGGCCACAAAGGCCGCCTGCGCCAGGAAGAGGGTCCAGAAGCGGTCGTTGTAGCCCAGGGCGTCAAACCAAAGCTTCTCCCCCCAGAAGTCGAGGAAAAGGAAGAATAGTACTGTAATGAAAATAATGGCTGCTCCGGTAGCGACCCGTACTTTGTGTTTTCCTCCCAGGTTGGTGAAGAGAATGTAGGCGCCGGCGCCCACTAAGGCCAGAAATATGAGGGTAAACATGGAGTTTTCAGTTTGTATGTACTAATAGAAGAGAGTAAAGGGCAAAAAGTTCTGTACGGCCGGAGGTTTCAGGCAACTGATGAAGCTCGTAATTTTGCCGGCTTCGGCCAGAAAATGTTTTCCATGGCAGCCCGCCGGCCGTGATACCGCTTCCGCAAAAGAACACCCACCCCGTCGAAGCGTTCCAATATAAGAACTAATACCGAGAAAACATGCCCAAAGGCTCTTTGGAAGAATATAAGAAAAAACGCAATTTCCGGCAGACTTCCGAACCTGCCGGCGAGGAAAAGCTCGACGGCCGCCAGAAAAACCAGTTCGTCATTCAGAAACACGACTCCAGCAACCTGCATTATGACTTCCGCCTGCAGATTGGCGGTGTGCTGGCCTCCTGGGCGGTTCCCAAAGGGCCTTCCACCGACCCCTCTGAAAAAAGGCTGGCCATGCGCACCGAAGGCCACCCCCTGAGCTACGGCAATTTTGAAGGAGTGATCCCCGAAGGAGAGTACGGCGCGGGAACGGTAATGATCTGGGACCGCGGCAGCTTCCGCAACCTGCGGGAAGAGAAAGAAGGGGAAGATAAAAGCATGGAAGATTCCCTGGAAGAAGGGAAAGTGGAAGTCTGGCTGGAAGGCGAGAAACTGCAGGGCGGATACGTGCTGATCCGCACCAGCCAGGGCGACGATGGAGAAAAGTGGCTGCTCAAAAAAATGGACGATGAAAAGGCCGATGCCCGCCGCAATCCCACCAGTACGGAACCCAAATCGGTGCAATCCGGAAAAACCATTGAAGAAATCGAAAAAGAAGCGGAGTGATGCATGGCCTACTAGTGCAGTCGGCAGTAAATAGTTGACAGTCGGCAGTCGAAATAATCAACGGGTTATCAATCTATTATAACACCAACTACCTGTCAATTAATTAACTCCCAAAGCACTAGCCCAATTATCAGAAGATCTAAAGGATAAACTCTCCCAAAAAGAGCAGCCGGAATGGATATCGCCCATGCTGGCCACCCTTACCGACGACTATTTCTCCGACCCGGGCTGGATCTTCGGGCGCAAACTCGATGGGGAGCGCTGCCTGGCCTACCGCAAAGGAGGCAAAGTAAAGTTGGGTTCCCGTAATAAAAAAGACATCAGCTCCAAGTATCCGGAGCTGGTGGCCGAGATCGCCTTTACGGAATGGGCCGAAGACGGCAAGCTGCGCCATCCCCGCTACCAGGGGCTGCGTGATGACAAAGACCCTAAAGACGTAAAAAGAGAAAAACCCCAAAACGCATGAAATTCGGACAATATTCCTTCGAAGCCTCCAAGCTGGACAAAGTGCTCTTTCCCAAAGCGGAAATTACCAAGCAAGGGCTGATCGACTATTACAGCAAGGTGGCGGAAAACATGCTCCCCCATATGAAAGATCGCCCCCTTGCCATGCACCGCTTTCCGGATGGTATTGACGGCAAGGATTTTTTTCAGAAGGAAGTGCCGGATTATTTTCCGGATTGGGTAGACAGGGTGGAGGTGGAGCGCAAGGAGCAAAAGCCCATCGATATGGTGGTGGCCAGCAATACCGCCACCCTGGCCTACCTGGCCAACCAGGCCTGCATCGCCCTCCACCTCTGGCTGGGGCGCCGCGATGCCCTCAACCAGCCCGATAAAATGATCTTCGACCTGGACCCGCCGGAAGGGCGGTTCGACCTGGTCGTGAAAGCCGCCCGTGCGCTGCGGCAGGAACTGGAGGAAGAGCGGGGGCTATCGGCTTTTGTCATGACAACCGGTTCGAAAGGCCTGCACGTACTAGTGCCACTGAGGCCTGAGGCTTCTTTCGATGAAGTGCGGGAGTACGCCCACAATATCTGCGAGGCCCAGGCGGAAGCTCATCCCGATGAATTTACCACTGAAACCCGAAAGGATAAGCGCAAAGGGCGGCTCTTTCTGGACTACCTGCGCAATTCCTATGGGCAGCACAGCATCGCTCCCTATTCCGTCCGGGCCATAGAGGGAGCGCCCGTTGCTACTCCCCTGGAATGGGATGAGGTCTCCGGCCTGAAGGAGGATGCCCAAACCTATAAGATCAGCAACATCTTCCGCCGCCTCGGGCAGAAAGGAGATCCCTGGGCGGATGTCTTTGCTCATGCCTCTTCTTTGCCGGGTTAGAGGCTGTTGATGCCCAAAGGATAGCCCAGTCTGTAAATGCGGATTGGCAAACCGGGAAATGATAAAAATCACTTTCTGATCTCCTCTTCCTGTTTGCTCTGCTGACAAAACGCATCCTTCCCTACAATAGATCTTCCCAACTTAGAGAGTTGAACCGATTGCCGCTACACCCAATTGCATGCCATTGACAAACCGATCTTACCACTATGCAATACAACAAGAATCAACTGTTTTTCATGGCCGGCCTGAGGATGCTCATTGGCTGGCATTTTCTTTACGAGGGGCTGATCAAGCTGTTCAATCCCGGTTGGACGTCCAAGGCCTGATCGGCATTCCCTTCGTGGGGGGCGTCATCATCGGAGCCTATGCCGAAAGCCGCAAGCGCAAAGTGGCCAAGCAGAATATACTGGAAGCGCTACCGCACTTACGAAGAAATGATAAACAGCCCGGATATCGACGCGGTGGCCATCGCTACGCCTGACCACTGGCACGCTCCTATGTCCATAGCCGCCCTGCAGGCCGGCAAACACGTTTATTTGGAGAAGCCGATGACGCACAACATCCGGGAAACCTATGAACTGCGCGAAGCTGCCCGCAACTCCAAGGCCGTTTTCCAGGTGGGCCATCAGCACCGGCAGACACAGAGTTTCATTACCGCTCAGGACATCATTAAAAAGAAAGTGCTGGGCCATGTTTCCCTGCTGCACCTGAAAGAGTGGCTGGGCGCCATCCGCAACGGCACGCCGGTGAGCTGTGGCATCGATGAAGGCTTTGAAGAGGCTATGACGGCCCACATGGCGGGCCTGTCCTGGAAGGCCCGCCGACGCATTGAATGGGATCCGGCCGGGGAAGAGATCATCGCCCTGCCCGGTGAAGACCTGGATGCTGTGCTGCTGGCTACGGAGACCGGGGAATACGTGCTTGGGTGATTAGTTGATTAGGTTGATTGTTTGATTGCCGCTCGGCGGCTAAAACCCGCCCAGCGGCTGGTTGATTAAGTTTACCATCAATTAACCCAGTCCACTACTTTTGCAGCTCCTCGATCTTATCCGCTACTTTCAGCGCCCAGGCCATCTGCTTGGCAGTGGGGTGGCTATTGTATAGTGCTTTCTTGCGGGCTGTCATGAGGACGCCGCGTTCTTCGTAGTTGAATTTCTTCTTGTTTTCGGGGAGCAGGGACCAGTCGATCATCTCCTGCCACTCATCGGCGGAGAAGAATTCGAAATCTGATTTTAGTACTTCCAGGTCGGTGGGGTCTGAGAGGTCGTAGTTTCTGGACATGATCGGTATATTATTTTAGCTTGTCAGTATATTTTCAGAAGTTCGCAAAATAATCAAAATCACATCATAAAATCAACCATGAGCTCTAATCCGATCAACCTGGCTATTCGTTTTTTACTGGAAATTGTAGCCCTGGTGGCTATTGGCGCCTGGGGCTGGCAACAGCATGAAGGTTGGAAAAAATACGCCCTGGCCATCGGCCTGCCCATACTGGCGGCGCTGATATGGGGCATGTTTCGGGTGCCCAATGACCCGGGGCCGGCGGTGGTGGCTGTTTCCGGTAAGGTGCGCCTGATCATCGAGTTCGGCCTGTTTGGCCTGGCTGTCTGGGCGCTGTTTAGCATGCACTATTATAGGATGGCCTGGGCAATGGCCGTTGTGACGCTCGTCCATTACCTGGTATCCTATGACCGGATCGCCTGGTTGTTGACGGAGTAGCCGGCCGGCTTCACTGCCTATCGAACATTGACAACGGCCTCAGAACTCCCACCGCAGCGCCGCTCCTCCGATCCCCGCATCGATCTGCAGCCCATCCGGCAGCAAGTCCTGTTTCTTTTTGTGCAGTTGTGGAATCAGGATGCCCACGGCCGCTCCTACGGCATATCCCACTATCACATCGGTGGGGTAGTGCTTGCCCGCTTTTACGCGGAAATAGCCGGTGAGGGCGGGCAGGGTGGCGGCAGCGCCCCAGATCACGGGTTTCCACTTGCTGTCGGGGTAATAGTCTGAAAATACTTTGGCTACAAAAAAGGTATTGGCCGCCACATTAGAGGTATGGCCGGAGAAGAAAGAGGAGCGGGCGTGCAGGCTCTGCTTACTCTGCAGGCCGGCCTTTTCGTTGAGCACGAAGGGCCGGGGCCGGCGGAAGGAGGATTTGGCCAGCAGGGTAAGGCCCGAGTTGACAAGCATCGCCTGGCCATACAATACTGCAATAGTTGGAAAATCATGCCGGGTAGATTTGCCGGCCAGCAGAAAGAGCGGCAGGGTATAAGAAGCCCTCAGGCAGTGGTTGCTGCCGTTGTAGGCCTTGTTGGAGTTGAGAGCCACGGCCACGCGGTCGAAGGTGTTGATGCTTCGGAATTCGAGCCGGGTGATCTCGGCCTCGGTGAGTACGGGCGTTTGCTCCCGGAGGAGGTGGCCCGTGCCCAGAGTAGAGCCTCCAATTCCAACGATCAGAGCTTCTTTCTTCCAGTCCAGTTGGTAGGGGCCGGCCTGGCCCAAAAGCAGCGTTTGGCACAGCAGGGCTGTAGCTATGATGATGATACGGCGCATAAATTCAGGATGTTTCTTTGTTTCTGCCGGCATACTGGAAGGGGAGGGGGTAGCAGAGGGTGTCCAATATTGTGGTTTGATGTGATTCTTGCCCGTTCCGGCCAACATTTTCTATAAAACGTCCGAATATACCAAATTTATTTTGGAGAGCGGAAGCGGACAGGCAATATTTTGCGGGGGAGCATTGGAAGTTCAGAAAAGAAAGCGGCCCATGGGAAACGCTGTATGGCATAAAAAAAGAGGACCCCGCAATAAGCGGGGCCCTCCTAAAAACACCTAAAACCCATTTCTTACGTATGAAAACCTAAATACTCGTCATTTCATTTTGTCATCTACACAGGAAAAGCCTTTCGGGCTTCTTTTAGTTCTATTGATTGCGAACTAAACGAATTTTTTAAAAAAAGATTAACAATCGGAGATGAATTTGTGAAAAAAGGCTGAGTTTTTTCTGATTGCCTTTACCAAGGACATAAATCCGTACCTATTTTGAACCCAGGCACAGTTTACCTACTTTTATAGTTATATCAATTGGGTAATAAAAAGAACGCTTAATATATGAAGGTCATTGGTATCGGTGCTTCAGCGGGAGGAATGCAGGCAATGACAGAGTTGCTGGAAGCTCTGCCCGCTAATACCGGCGCCGCCTTCGTTCTCATTCAGCATTTGTCACCCGATTATAAGAGCATCATGGGAGAGCTCTTGTCTCGCCACACCAAGATGCGGGTCAAAGTCGTCCGGGAGAACATGAGTGTGGAGGCCAATACCCTTTACGTTATGCCTGAGAGCAATAACCTCACCTTCGAACACGGCATGCTGATCGCCCACGAGCGCGATGCATCCAAGCCCGTTCACCTGCCGATCGATTACTTTTTCCATTCACTCGGGGAATCTCTGAAAGAGAAGGCGGTTGCGGTGGTGCTTTCCGGTTCGGGTACGGATGGGTCGCGGGGTATACGCACGATCAAGGAAAAAGGGGGTATCATTCTGGTTCAGGATCCTGAGAGCGCCAGGTTTGATGGCATGCCTTTGACGGCCATACACCTCAATATTGCCCACAGCGTACTGCCTCCGGGAAAGCTGGCGGAAATACTGGGAAAAATCCTTTCTGCCCGGGATCGGCTAAATGAAAAAAGTATGGGGCCGGACGGGGAGGAAGCGGGCTCGGAAAGTATCTTCCGGAAAATACTGGCATTGGCAAGGCAGCATTCGGAGGTTGATTTTTTTAACTACCGCGAACCTACTCTTCGGAGGCGCCTGTACAACCGGATGCTGCTGCAACAGGCTGGCGACATGGAGGCTTACCTGGAGGCCCTGGTAGATAATTCCCAGGAGCTGTCCGCCCTATGTAATGATTTTTTAATAGGTGTAACGCGCTTTTTCCGCGACCCCGAATATTTCCGCGAAGTAGAGCAGAACATCCTTCCGACTCTGGTGGAAAGAGCCCAGCAGGAAGATAGGCCGCTGCGTTTCTGGGTGCCTGCCTGTTCTACAGGAGAAGAAGCCTACTCTCTGGCCCTGGCCGTCAGCCGGTATCTGAAAAAGAACAAGCTGGAACTGGACTTCAAAGTTTTCGCCTCCGATATAGATAAGAAGGCCATCCGTTTTGCCAATACCGGGCTGTATCCTGGGGGAGTGGTTGCCGATATTCCCCGGGAGTTGCTTCTCGATTACTTTATCCGAAAAGGAGAGAACTGGCAGATCAGCAAGCTGCTCAGGGAGAAGATACTTTTTGCCGTGCAAGACCTGCTGAAAGCCCCGCCCTTCATTCACATGGACCTGATCTGCTGCCGCAACATGCTTATCTACCTGAAACCGGAAGCCCAGTATCAGGTGCTTTCCACCTTTCATTTTGCCCTTAACGAATCCGGCTTTCTCATGCTGGGCCCTAGCGAATCCCTGGGAGAATTGAAGAACGCCTTTATCCGGGTGATGAAAAAGGGCAACCTCTTTGAAAAAAAACCAGGCAGCCGCAGCCGCTTTCGGCTTCGAGCCTCCGAAAGCCTGGAAAAGCTGTATCAATTTTCAAGTATACCTGAAAGTCAAATGAAGGATGAAAAAATACTAAGGGCCGTTCCCTACGAAATGGATACTGATCCTTTCACCCAGTATCTGGTCAGGCAGTATGCTCCGGCCACGCTCTTTGTCAATGAAGAGCTGGATATCCTGTATATGAACGGAGACCTCAGCCGGATTCTTCACCTGCCACAGGCAGTTGCCCGGTTCAATATCTATAAAATGGCCGGCAGGGAGGAGGCCCGCATTTTTCAGAACGGAGTGCGCAGAGCCCTCAGCAATGAAGGGCAGCGGCTTTATAAAGGCGTAGTTTTTAAACACGGGGAAGAGCAAACAGTGGCCGACCTGCGTTTTGAAAAGGCCGTATTAGAAGACGTTTCCCAGGCTATAGTCCTCATCGAGGTATTCTATACCGGCAAGCAAAGTGAAGAGGAAGCCGCTCAGGAGATCAACCCGCAGGAACGGATGGGCGAGCAGGTGAAAAACCTGGAAAGTGAACTCCATTCCTCCAAGCTGCGCACCCAGCGCCTGGTTGACGAACTGGAAGCCACCAACGAAGAACTGCAGGCCTCCAACCGGGAACTGCTGGAATCCAATGAAGAACTGCAAAGCACCAACGAAGAACTGCAGTCGGTCAACGAAGAGCTCTACACCGTAAATAGCGAGCTGCAGCAGAAGAATGGGGAGTTACTGATTGCCAACAACGATATGGCCAACCTGCTGAAGAGTACCGAGATCGGCACCATCTTCCTGGATAAGGAGTTGCGCATCCGCCGGTTCACGCCTGCCATATATCGGCAGTTTCAATTGCTGGATACCGACATCGGCCGGCCCATCACCAATTTTTCCAGCACTTTC
>CAYVVK010000015.1:8576-10328 GCA_964454855.1 uncultured Phaeodactylibacter sp.
TTGTTGCACCTGATGCATCATTGCTTCATGTTGCAATTTTTCCAGCACTTTCAAGGACCTCAATATCGGGAAGGTCTGCCAGTCGGTCTTCGATAACCTCAAGGCCTTTGAAGAAGAAGTATCGGATGAAAACGGAGGCTACTATCTGATGCGCATCCTGCCTTACCGCACCGATGAGCACATCATCGAGGGGCTGGTCATTACCTTCGTAGATGTCGGGGAACTGGCGAGTGCCAAGGGGCAGATCACGCAATTGGCCGACATGTTCCAGGCTATTTTCGAATATTCCGAAGATGTCATCCTGGTCATCTCGGAAAATTATCACGTCAGCCAGGCTAATCAGGCGTTCGGCCCTTATTCCAAGAGCCAGCTTTCCGGGAATGACATTTTAAAGCTTTTTCCGGAAGATCAGGCCGAACGGTTTAAACGGGGATTAAACAAAGCCTTCCAGGACAGAAAGCCGGCAAAGGTTTCCCTGGAGCTGCCGGGCCCCGATGACGAGGTTTGGAAGTATAATGCCAATCTGATCCCGGAGTATGAAAACAGCCAGGACAACGGAAAAGTGAGTTCGGTGATCGTTATCGCCCGGCAACATTAGGGGCGTTCAATGTCCAGTTTCCTCATTTTGGAAAAAAGCGTTTGCGGGTTCATATCCAGAAGTTCAGCAGCCCCCCCGGGCCCGCTTACTTTCCATCTGGCCTTTTCCAGCGCGTCTGTAAGGTGCTGGCGTTGTACTTCTTCGAAGGTGAGAAAAGGCTGGCTATCCTGCTTCAGCTCGTTCTTGCCCTTTGAGGGCGTCCAGTGCGAGAGGTCGAGCACCTCGCCGGTAGTAAGGATGACGGCCCGCTCGATGATATTCATGAGCTCCCTGACATTTCCGGGGTAATTGTATTTCCGCAGGCGCTCCAGGTCGCTTGGCCGGGCTTTAATGATCTTTCGCCCTGCCTTTTCGCTGAACTTTTTGATGAAATGCTTGGCCAGCAGAGGAATGTCTTCGCGCCGTTCACGCAGGGGCAGGTTCTCAATGGGAAACACGTTGAGCCGATAGTAAAGGTCTTCCCGGAATTTTCCCTGGCTGACCATCTCCGTCAGTTTCCGGTTTGTGGCGGCAATGATCCGCACGTCCACGCTAATGGTTTTGGTGCCGCCCACCCGTTCAAACTCGTTTTCCTGCAGGACGTTCAACAGCTTGGCCTGTACCTCCAGAGGCAGCTCGCCGATCTCATCCAGGAATATGGTGCCCCTGTCGGCCAGTTCAAAACGGCCCAGGTGTTGCCTTTCCGCCCCCGTGAAGGCGCCTTTTTCATGTCCGAAAAGCTCACTGAGGATGAGGTGCTCGGGCAGGGCGGCACAATTGACCTTAATGAGCGGCTGCTTGTTGCGGAGGCTGAGGTTATGGATGGCCCGCGCCAGCAGTTCCTTGCCGGTTCCCGTCTCTCCCTCTATCAGCACGCTGGCATCCGTATCGGCAACCTGTTTTATTTTCATCAGTACCTTATTGTAATTCTCGCTGCCTGTAATGATCTGTTCGAAGTTATAATCAGAAGACACTTCCTCCTGCAGGTATATATTCTCGGCTTCCAGTTGCTGGCTGAGGCTGTTGATCTCCAGCAGGGCCGATTGCAGGCGGGTTTCCTTTTGCCTTCTTTTGGTAATATCCCTGGCGCTGAGGCTGATCAGCGCCTCGCCTTTCAGTTCGAGATAGGCCAGGTGGCATTCCACCGGGAATACCCGGCCATCCTGGCGAATGAA